>CAVBHI010000056.1:0-13452 GCA_963595115.1 bacterium | reverse complement strand
CTGTGACAGCATACTTACCCCGCGCAAAAACAGAAACTGCTCCCGCGAGGAGAGAATCGCGACAAACAAATTCGCCGGAATCGTAACCGTCATGTTAAAAATCAGCACGATGAAAATCCGCTTGCAGGATGCCAGCTCCTCCGGTGTCAGAGAATGTGAATACAGCGGATTCAGGCACTGGTACAGCACCGCGCCCACCGCGACCGTGAGCAAGGCAATGCCGATGTAGATCAGGGCGGACAGCGCCAGGATGTTCTGCTGTCCCCTCTCGTCCCGCCGCGCAATCGCCTGCGAATAATAGCGCGTAATCGTCGCGGACAGGCCAAAGTCCATGACCGACATATAAGCAATCAACGAGCCCATCAGCTCGTACAAACCGTACTCGCTGGTTCCCATGAAATAGGTCATCAGCGGCACGGTCAGCAAGCCGACCAAAATCGTAATCAGCATCGAGGTGTAGGATAGGATGACACCGACCTTTCGTTGATTCAGCATCTCACTCTCCCATCAGCTGGGCTGCCAGCATCCCCGCCTGATGCGCCCGCACAATATACTCCGGCATGACGGAGTGCAGGTGCATCCGCACATCGTCCTCGTGGTCAAGCAGCCAGCAAAACGCTTCCGTCAAATCCGTTTCCTTCCGCAGAGACTGCACCGGCACAACATACTTCTCCTCTGTTCCGAACAAATCTCGGGCAATGCCGCGCGCCTTGACGGAATAGCCGACAACCAACGTCGGTACGCAGGTGGAGTACGCCGCAATCGTCGCGTGTGTCCGTGCGCCGACAAACAGCCGCAGGCGGGCAATATAGCCCTTGAGTGTCCGACAGTCGGCATCGCTTATCATTGTCACGCGACCCGTACCGACAAACGGCTCATACAGCCGTTTCAGGGGTTCGCGGTCATCGTTGTACTCCCACACAACGTGCGGAATCAGCGCAATGGAAAAATCCGTCTCACGCAGCAAATATTCCATCAGCGCCATATAATTTTTCATCGTCACACCGCTGCTCTGCTCGTTGCCGATAATCATCGGGCTGACATTGATGCCCACGGTGTTTTCCGGAGAAAAGCGCGAGGACAGCGGACGAAACTTCGCCCCCAGCGTAAACGCCGGATCGGGAATCAGCGCCATCTTGTCCGACGGAACGCCCGCTTCCACCATCGCCTCGTAGGAAATACTCTCACGCACCGCGATTGCATCAAACAAAGACAAATGACGAACAAAGGCAGCATCCAAATCCTTCGGCTCTACCGAGCACCCAAACAGCATGGTTCGGCATCCCTGCCGCTTCATCATACGATCCGTCGGCCAAAACTGAATGCCCTTGTTGTAGCAATAGTTGTCTCCGCCGATGGCAATCGCCAAATCGCAGTCCTGCGCCGCACGCAGACACGCCTTCTCCGTCAGGAAGTGGTCTTCCAGCTGATGCGAACGCACCGTTCGGCGATTGATCTGATAGAGCGCCCACTGCGGACGATAGCGCCGCAGGACGGATTTATTCGGAACCAGCACAACCTCCTTGTCCACCGAGTACGCATGATCCTCTGCCACTGCATTCGAGCAAAGCAGAACGTGGGTGTCCTGCCCGCACGCCTCCCGACACAGCTCCGTTGTCGTGCGAACCAGCGCTTCACAGCCGTGATTGCGGCTGCCGCCGTGCTGATATAGCAAAATCTGTTTCATATGATTTTCCCCTGTTTTCTCATGATTCCAGATGACGGGCTTCTATCCCGCCGCGCTGCTGTTCATCGCAAGCCTTGCAGCAGCTCCAGCGAATCCTTCGCCCACGCCAAATCAATCGTCGTAAAGCCGCGGCTTGGCGTATACAGATATTCACGCACATCCTGTGCGAATTTTTCATAGGTTGTCGGCGGCAGACGCAGATACTGCTCCACACCGTCCGGATGTACTAGGACAAACACAAACTGTCCCTTCGTGTCAATGCTGTGAAAGATGACATCCACAATGTCCGCGCCGTCTCGTGTCAGCTGCATAATCAAAATCAGCTTGGTCAGCTCCACCGCGCGGTCATCCAGTCCGCGCTCCAGCACGTTGACCTTTTCGCGGAATTCGTTCGGCGTATGCGTCGTGCGCAGGCGGTAATGATCCAAACGGGAAAACTCCGCCATCTGCTCCAGCAGCTTCTCATCCTCTTTGTCCGGCGCAAACCAAACCATAAATTCGTTTTCCATATCGTGATACATGCACGGGTGAAGCACCAGACTGACCTTACCGCAATTCGGGCAGGTCCACTCAAACAGCGACAAGTCCTCGACCTGCCGACGGGCATCCGGATTCTGTGTGACATTCACGCTGCCCCATACCGTCAGCGGACCGGTCTCCTCACAGTGCGGACAGGTAAAGCTGTCTTCTCGTGACAATGACATAAAAGTATTCCTTTCTCAGCAATCATACGGTATAATACAATCAAGTACATAAAAAGAAAAGGCAGGTTATTCCAATGAACGTATTCTCTATCCCATCCACTCTTCCGGACGAGGAGCTGAAGCGGGTTCTTCTGTCCGACAACAGCGTTCGTGTCGAGCACATCATCTCCGCCGGTCAGACAACGCCAGAGGACGAATGGTGCACGCAGGACGAGCACGAGTGGGTCTGTGTTCTCTCCGGCGTCGGCGAGCTGACATATGACGACGGTCTGGTGCAGCGTCTTAACACCGGCGACACCACCTTTATCCCTGCCGGAAGTCCGCATCGAGTCTCCTTTACCAGCGGCAGCGACGATCCATGCGTCTGGCTGTGCGTCTTTTGGACTCCAGCGGAATAACCGCCATATTACTCAGCCGGATACAAGGCACGGATCATTTCCGTGCCTGTTTTCGTTCTCGCAACCGTTCGGCAAAACGCCTCTACCGCCGCGTGCGGCATGGATTCCTCATACGCATTGACCAGAAAATCCGCTTCCAGCAGAATCTGGTGGTCAATACCGCCGATCGGCTTCATCGTATGATGATGCGCAATCAGCCAGCAGACGCGCTCTGTCACCGCATCCGGCATACCCAGCGGCTTCAAAATCGCGCGCGCCACCGCAGGACCTTCCTTTTCCTGATACGGTCCTGCACTGCTGCCATATTTGCGTTCCGCTTCATGAATACCGATGTCATGCAGAATCGCTGCAATGGTCAGCGTATAGCGCGTATCCGCATCATCCACCTCCGCATGAGAAATCGCGTCGGCAAATCCAGTCACCTTAATCAGATGGTGAATTCGCGCGACATCCGAGCCGTTATATGCAATCGCTGCCCGAAGAACAGCCTCCGGTTCAGGTCGTGTTGCCGTCATGATACATTCCTCCCACTTGAATTGTGTTTCTATTGTACCCTAAAACGCAGTTGCCATCAAGAGGGAGCAGCATCCACTGTCTGCGCAGAAGTGCGCCGCGGCATACCGAATTCGACCGTTTTTTTGCCTTTGCTGTGCTAGACTGTAATCGAACCCATTCTTATACAGAGACATTGTTCCCATCCCGTCTCTGACAAGCCTTCTTATTCCGCTCAAGCCAATCCTTCGGCGGAGCGGGAAAAGGCGCTGACCATTCGATCAGCGCCTTTTTTCATTTTATAAATGGATCACAGAACCTTTTCCGAATCCTTTACATCCTTGCGGGACAGGTTAATACGACCCTTGTCGTCAATCTCAATGACCTTAACCCATGTCATATCGCCGACATTCAGTACGTCCTCAACCTTCTCAACGCGGCGCTTCTCCAGCTTGGAGATGTGAACCAGACCGTCCTTACCCGGCGCAATCTGTACGAACGCGCCAAAGCCCATCAGGCGTACAACCTTGCCGTAGAATACATCGCCGACCTCCGGATCCTTGACGATGGTCATAATCATCTTCTTGGCAGACTCACAGGCAGCGCCATTGATAGCGGAAACACAAACCGTTCCGTCGTCGTTAATGTCAACCTTTGCGCCGGAATCCGCCGTGATCTTCTGGATAACCGAGCCGCCCTTGCCAATAACGTCACGGATCTTGTCCGGATGAATTTTGAAGGTAATCATCTTCGGGGCCCACTCCGACAGCTCCTCACGCGGCTCTGCAATCGCCTTGAGCATAACCTCGTCCAGAATCTGATAGCGTGCATCGCGGCACTTGCGGAATGCTTCCTTGATAATGGACGGGGTCAGACCGTCTACCTTGATGTCAACCTGGATAGCGGTAATACCCTTCTTCGTACCGGCTACCTTGAAGTCCATATCACCGTAGAAGTCCTCAACGCCCTGAATATCCGTAAACGTTGTCTCCTGACCGTCATCGGTAATCAGACCACAGGAAATACCCGCTACCGGCGCGGTAATCGGAACACCGGCATCCATCAGCGCCAGCGTCGAACCGCAAACCGAACCCTGCGAGGTCGAACCGTTGGAGGAAACAACCTCAGATACGACGCGAATCGCATACGGGAATTCCTCTGCCGACGGAATGACTGGCAGCAGCGCACGCTCTGCCAGCGCACCGTGACCGATTTCACGACGTCCCGGACCGCGGGACGGACGAGTCTCGCCGACCGAGAAGGACGGGAAGTTATAGTGGTGAATATAACGCTTTTCCTTCTGCTCAAAGATGGTAACCAGCATCTGTGCATCGCTCAGCGTGCCCAGCGTTGCCACCGACAGAACCTGTGTCTGACCACGGGTGAACATACCCGAACCGTGTGCACGCGGCAGCAGACCGACCTCCGCCGCCAACGGGCGAACCTCTTCCATACCGCGTCCGTCAACACGCTTGCCCTCGGTCAGCCACTTGCGGACAACCTTCTTGCTCAGCTTGTCCACGATCTCGCTGATCTCTGCGGCGCGCTCGGTCGCAACCTCTTCGCCCAGCATCTCATCAATTTCCTCGCGAACAACCTGCATTCTTGCGTCACGTACCGTCTTGTCGTCGGTGTCAAATGCAACCTCTACCTTTGCGCGGGCAAACGCCTCAATCTTATCAAACAGATCATGATCCACATCATGATGCTCATACTCAAACTTCGGCTTACCGATTTCCGCCTGAATGCTCTTGATGAACTGGCACATCTTCTTGATTTCCTCATGTGCGACCATCAGGGCATGGAACATGTCGTCCTCTGGCACTTCCTTCGCCCCCGCCTCGATCATGACGATCTTTTCCTCCGTGCCGCAGACCGTAACATCCATCAGGCTGCGCTCACGCTGCTCCAGCGTCGGGTTCAGAACGACCTCACCATCAACAATACCGACATCGACACCGGCTACGGTGTGGTCAAACGGAATATCCGAAATGGCAACCGCGATGGACGCGCCATTCAGACCCGTCACCTGGGGAGAGTTGTCATAGTCGTTGCCCATAACGGTGCAGACAATGGATACGTCATTGCGCAGATCCTTCGGGAACAGCGGACGCATCGGGCGGTCAATCTGGCGAGAAGCAATCGTCGCCTGTTCGCTTGCCTTGCCCTCGCGGCGCATGAAAGAACCCGGGATGCGACCTACCGCATACAGCTTCTCCTCAAAATCAACCGAGAGCGGGAAAAAATCAATGCCATCGCGCGGCTTGGCCGATGCGGTTGCGGTGCACAGAACCACCGTCTCTCCGTAGCGAACCAACGCCGAGCCGTTTGCCAGCTGTGCCATTTTGCCGGTTTCTACTGTCAGCTTGCGTCCGGCAAATGTCGTCTCAAATACACGGTACTCGTCAAACGACTTCTTAGTAATCGTAGTCATACGAACTGTCTCCTTTGCGTCATAATTTCATTTCTCATGACGGGAAAGCAGTGCAGACCTTCAAGCACTTGAACCGCCGTCGAAGCCGCGGTTTCGGCTGCCGTTCAACTGCTCAAGGCTCTGCTTTCTCGCCGTTTTTTCAGAAAAAGGGGGCAAAAGCCCCCTTCGTTCCGGTTTCTTACTTTCTAATGCCGAGCTTCTTGATGATGGCTCTGTAACGCTCGATGTCCTTCTTCTGCAGGTATGCCAGCAGGGCGCGGCGCTTACCTACCATCTTCAGCAGACCGCGACGGGAATGGTTGTCGTGCTTGTGCTCCTTCAGATGCTCCGTCAGCTGCTTGATGCGCTCCGTCAGGATGGCGATCTGTACCTCCGGAGATCCGGTGTCGGTCTCATGCAGGCGGTTGGTTTCAATAACTTCGTTCTTCTGTTCCTTGCGGATCATAATAGTACACCTCTACTAAAAAAATATTTTTGAGCTGCTCCCAAGCACGCCGGGCTGCGGCACAGGTGTCAGACACGATCAAACATGTCCGGAATCCGGCAGCTAAGCGAGGGGTTCTGCAACTATTGAATGATAGCATATCCCTGAATTTTTGTAAATAGGCTTTTCGTCAAAAAAACGGAATTTCAATCGGCGGGCTGACATTCTCCCAATACCGTCATTTTGCCCAAATTCCATCCGATTATTTCATGCAACTTTCTATTGTAAACGCGTTTCTTCTTTTTGCATCAAACACGCTCACTTCCTGCGTTTTTGTTCAAAATTTATTCATTCTTTTTTTGTTTTTGCATGATGCAATTTCGCGTCCTGCATGCTATCAAACATTGTACAATCCAACCCGTTCGGAGCTATTATTTTTTGAACATTCTGTCCATTTCCTCTTTTGCGGGCTGCGTGCTATACTGTGTTCATCAAATCGAAGACAGTTTCCCGATGATTCGGGGGTCGGCTTGATACAACGTTTGATAAAAAAGCACATGACTGTGGTCTGGCAATCGCCTGCGGCCTGGGTGTCATGTGCTTTCTTTTTGTCTTCACGTCCGTTTTCCTATGCCATATTGTAAAAGGGCAGCTGCCTGCGCAGCCGCCCTTTGTTCTCTTTCTCCGAAGCAGAACGCCGTATCGTTCTTAGAAGCGACCGCCAGCGACGAAGTGCTTGTTGTAGTAATTCGTCTCCAGGCTAACCGTTGTAACGCCTCTCTTGGTGTTCGGACAGATGATAACCTTCTTCTCACCAACGTAGATACCGACAACGCCCGGTGTCTTGGTGTCATCATTGCTGAAGAATACCAAATCGCCACTCTTCAGGTTCGCCAAGCGAATCTTAACCGCAGTCTTGTACTGATCCTTTACCGAGCGCGCAATCGTCTTCTTGTTCTGTGCGTAGACATACTGCACCAGACCGGAGCAGTCAAACTTGTTCGGACCGGCAGCGCCCCACTTGTACTTCTTGCCAAGCTGCTCCTGTGCGGTCTTTGCCAGTGCCTTCTGCAGCTTCGCATCCTCAACCAGCACAGCATCCTTCCGGATATAGCCGGTCTTGCCATTCACCTTGATCTTATAATAATTCTTTGTGGTTCTGAGAATCTTACGGCTGGTACCTTCCTTGACGGTGGCAACCTTCGTGCTGCTCTGATTCGCCTTCGCATACATTTTCGTATCTGTCTTCGCCGTAACGTTGACAGCGAACGCAGAAACCGCAACAACAGCAGTCATCAGACCTGCCATAATCGAAACTCGTACTTTTTTCATTGCTTTGCTTTTCATAACTAAAGCCCCCTGCATCACAACATAGATGTTTGTCTTCTTCGGACGTTATCATAATCATCCGAGCCAAATGCAACCGGAGTCCGAACACCTTCGCACAAGCCTGTGCTCAACGCTCACACTCTTTTCATTTGTCGCGTTCAGTATACTAGCTTCTCCAAGACTTGTCAAGAGAAGAAAGTATATTTTACCATGTTGTTACTTATTCGTCACTAATTTGTAATTTTTTTAGAGTTTTCAGCATTTAGCTATCACTAATTTTTATCATTATTGCGGAGATTTCGTGTCAATTCTGTGAAAATCGCGAAGAATCCCCCTGCGCCAGGCAGGAGGATTCTTTTCCTTCAATATAGGCAGAATCTCACTTAACGATTTCCTTTGCCGCTGCCGCATACTTGGCAACCCGTTCATCTACCTCCGTCTTTTCTGTGCCATTCGCCATGATATAGACCTTGACCTTCGGCTCTGTGCCCGATGGGCGGATGATAAAGCTCGTGCCGTCCACCAGATCGTAATACAGCACATTTTGTCCCTTTGGCTCAATCGCCTTAGTCTCTCCCGTTGCCAGCTCCGTCTGAATGCCGCTCTGCAAATCACGCACGTCCTTAACCTCCGTGCCGCCTACCTGCTTGAGCGGGCTTTCGCGCAGCTCCTTCATCAGCTCCGCCATGCGCTCCAGACCGGAAACGCCCGGCATGACGATGGACAGCGTTTCCTCGGCATAGTAGCCGTAGCGCTGGAACAGCGCCTGCATCGCGTCATACAGCGTCATGCCCTTCGTCCGGTAATACGCCGCCATTTCCGCAATCAGCATCGCCGCAATGACTGCATCCTTATCACGGGCGTGATCGCCGCACAGATAGCCGTAGGATTCCTCATAGGCAAACAGATATTCATGAGAGCCGGTGTCCTCAAACTCCTTGATCTTCTCGGCGAGGAACTTAAAGCCGGTAAATGTGTCGAAGCATACCACACCGTTTGCCTCTGCCACCTTGCGCGCCATCTCTGTCGTGACAACCGACTTGAGCACTGCCGGATGCGCCGGCATGGTGTGCGTCAGCTCCTTGGCAGTGATGATGTAATCAATCAGCAGCACGCCGACCTGATTGCCGGACAATGTAACATAATCGCCCTCGCTGTCGCGCAAAACGATGCCGCAGCGGTCAGAGTCCGGATCCGTACCGATGATTAAATCCACGCCCTGCTTCTTCGCCATCTCAATGGCAATCGAGAAACCTTCCTTATTCTCCGGATTCGGAGATTTGACCGTCGGGAAATTGCCGTCAATCACCATCTGCTCCGGCACGCAAATAATGTTCTTGTAGCCGATGCGCCGCAGAATTTCCGGCACCAGCTTATAGCCCGCGCCGTGGAACGGCGTGTAGATAATCTTAAACTCATTCGCAACCGCTGCAATCGCGTCCGGATTGATGCACATCTTCTGAATCTGGCGCAGGTACAGCTCATCGCTCTCCGCACCGAGCGTCTTAATCAATCCCTCTGCCTTCGCCTGCTCATAGTCCATCGTCTTGACGTCGGTAAATAGATCCAGCGACTCCATCTCCTTGGCAACCACATCTGCCTGCTCCGGCGGCAGCTGCGCACCGTCCTCCCAGTAGACCTTGTAGCCGTTGTATTCCTTCGGATTGTGGGAGGCGGTAATCATAATGCCTGCCAGCGTGTGATACGCGCGGACAGTAAACGACAGAACCGGTACCGGACGCAGCGATTCATATTCCAGAACCTGAATGCCGTTGGCTGCCAGAATGCTTGCCGCCAGATGGGCAAACTCATCCGACTTAATGCGGCAGTCATAGGCGATTGCCACGCCGCGCTGCATCGCCCGCGGTCCATAGCTCTTAATCAGATTGGCAAGACCCTGCGTCGCCACTCCGACAACAAAGCGATTCATGCGATACAGACCCGTACCCAAAACACCGCGCAGACCGGCGGTGCCAAACGACAGCGGCGCAAAGAAGCGATCCTGAATCGCCGATTCGTCCTCTGCAATGGCTGCCAGCTCCGTCCGCTCCTCGTCGTTCAGCGCCGGAGCATTCATCCACTTGCGGTATTCTTCCATATAGCCCATTGTAAACACCTCTCACTTACTTGTTATCTTTTCTCTTCCTGCAACACGCCGGTCGTGTACTTCCACGCCTCGCATTGCACCCTGCATAAATTATACAACAGATTCCCGTTCTTGAAAAGGCACAGACGGCAAACTGGCTAACTTTTTTTGTTAGCTTTCCACAGGTTTTGTTTTTCTCCCCTTCTGACTTCCGGCAGAAGTGAACATTTCCGTTGTCTTTTTTCCGATTTCGTGTATACTGTACGCATAGGCTACGATAGCCAAGGAGGTTTTCGCATGATTGAGCAGATGCTGGAATTCAACAAACAGTTTGTCCGAAAGAAAGAGTACGAAAAATATGCCACAAGCAAGTATCCGGATCGAAAGATCGCAATCCTGACCTGCATGGATACCCGACTGGTCGAGCTTCTGCCCGCCGCGCTGGGCATCCGCAACGGCGATGTCAAGCTGATCAAAAACGCCGGCGCTATGATTACCGATCCGTTTGACAGTGCCGTGCGCAGTTTGCTCGTCGGCATCATTGAGCTGGGTGTCGAAGAGGTCATGGTCATCGGTCACACCGACTGCGGTGTCGGCGGCATCAACGCCGAAATGATGATTCAGCACCTGCTGGAGCGCGGCATTTCACAGGATCACATCGACATGATGCGCTACTGCGGCGTAGATTTCGAGCACTGGCTTCGCGGGTTTGACTGCGTGGAGCACGCGGTTTCCGAAACCGTTGATTTCCTGCGGCATCACCCGCTTATGCCGTCCGACGTTGTCATCAAGGGTTACGTCATGGATTCTGTGACCGGTGAGCTGACCCCACAGGAATAACCGCGATAGATATAGACGCAAACGAGCGGCTCGCCTCCCTTTTCGGAATGCGAGCCGCTCATGATTATATTCTAGGGTTTGATCAATCCTTGCGAATCAGACGAACCTTGGTGACATTTTCGTTGTTGAGCAGCACTTCCAGCACGCGGTCGCTGACCTCCTGCATACTCTCAACGATTGTGTACGCGTAGTCGCCGCGGGAACGGCTGCCGAAGTTTTCAATGTTTACGCCGTGCGCCGACAGCAGCGTGGTCAGGTTCGCGATCATATTCGGCACATTGCGGTGCATAACGCACAGACGGTTCTTGGACTCAAACGGAACCTTCAGGTTCGGGAAGTTGACCGAGTTGCGGATGTTACCGTTTTCGAGATATTCTGACATCTCCTTGACCGCCATAACCGCACAGTTCTCCTCCGACTCCGGCGTGGATGCGCCCAAATGCGGGAAGCAGTACGCGTTCGGCGTTGCCAACAGCGCCTCGCTGGCGAAGTCCGACATATAGCACGCAATCTTTCCGGAATTCAGACCGTCAATAACCGCAGCCTCATCGCACAGACCATCGCGTGCAAAGTTCATGATGCGAACGTTGTCCTTCATCTTCTCAATGCCCTCGCGGCTAATGATGTTGCGCGTCGCGTCCATCAGCGGAACATGTACCGTGATGTAATCCGCCTTGGCGAAAATCTCGTCCAGTTCCTTCGTATAATGAACCTCGCGGCGAATTTGCAGCGCCGAGTCAACCGACAGGTACGGGTCATAGCCGATAACATCCATTCCCAGCGAAACCGCCGTGTTGGCAACGCGCAGACCGATTGCGCCCAGACCAATGACACCCAGCGTCTTGCCGGAAATTTCCGGACCGGCAAATTTGGACTTGCCCTTCTCCGCCATTGCGCCAATCTGGTCGCCGTTGCCCGCCAGCGTCTTAACCCACTCGTTGCCGTCAATAATCTTACGCGACGACATCAGCAGCGAACACAGAACCAGCTCCTTAACCGCGTTGGCATTGGCGCCCGGCGTGTTGAATACGACAATGCCTTCCTCCGAGCAGCGGTCAAGCGGAATGTTGTTGACGCCAGCACCGGCACGCGCAATGCACTTCAGACCGCGCGGGAACTCCAGATCATGCAGCTTTGCCGAACGAACCAGAATGGCATCGTAATCCGTGAAGTCCTCGCTGCAAGTATACTGTTCCGGATTCAGCTTATTCAGACCGACCTCCGAAATCTTATTGTACAGCTTTATCTGATACATAATTGCACACTCCTTGCTTCAAAAAACGGAGAACCGGCGGCAACGGGTACTCTTTTGGAGTACGTGTTCTGCTTGCCGCCGTTCTCTCGTCCATAACGATTTCTGTTACTTATTATTCTTCTCAAACTGCTCCATGAAGCGCAGCAGATGCTCCACGCCCTCCATCGGCATGGCATTGTAAATCGATGCGCGCATACCGCCGACCAGACGATGACCCTTCAGGTTGCTCATGCCAGCCTCAATCGATTCTGCCACGAACTTCTTATCCAGCTCGGCATCGCCCGTCCGGAAACAGACGTTCATGCGGGAGCGGGAGTCCTTCTGTGCCGTGCTCTGGAACAGCTTGGACTGGTCAAGATAATCGTACAGCAGGTTTGCACGCTTGATTGCGCGCTCGTCCATCGCCTGAACGCCGCCCATCAGCTCAACCCATTCTACCATCAGTTTGAACATATAGATGGAGTACGTCGGCGGGGTATTGTACATGCTGTTTTTGTCTGCCATCAGCTGATAGTCCAGCAAAACCGGCATATTCTCGCGGTAATGACCCATCAAATCCTCGCGGATGATGACAACTGCCATGCCTGCCGGACCCATGTTCTTCTGCGCACCGGCATAAATCAGACCGTACTTGGTCACGTCAATCGGTTTGGACATGATGTTGGAGGACATATCCGCAACCAGCGGAACGTTGCCGGTTTCCGGCGCATAGTTCCACTCCGTGCCAAAGATGGTGTTGTTGGCGCAGATATAGAAGTAGTCCGCCGCCGGAGCAAGATCCAGCTGTTCCTGCTTCGGAATCCACGTGAAGTTGTCCTCCTTCGAGGTTGCCGCGACGTGAATCTCGCCGTACTTCTTCGCTTCCTTGTACGCATTACGGGCGAAGTTGCCGGTGATAGCATAATCCGCCTTGCCCGTCACCATCAGATTCAGCGGAATTGCAGAGAACTGCATCGTCGCGCCGCCCTGCATAAACAGGATCTTATAGTTGTCCGGAATGTTCATTACACGGCGGAGTGCAGCCTGTGCACCGTTGATAATATCGTCGTAATACTTTGAGCGGTGGCTCATCTCCATGACGGACATACCGGATCCCTCATAGTTCAGCATCTGTGATGCAGCCTTCTCCAATACCGGAACCGGCATCATGGACGGACCCGCAGAAAAGTTATAAATTCTACCATCAGTCATTTCGTGTTACCTGCCTTTCAAGTGTTACTTAGCGTGGTTTTGTTTTGTATTTTTGCAATATATATATTCTATTTAACCGCGAACGCACGGCGATTGTCAAGATGCAAACAATCATTTCATCCATTATTATAATTCACTATGTTAAATCGTTTGAATTTTTGGTGTTTTTGAATTGCTCGCTCTGTCGTCCCGCATCCGGTTGCTCCCTCTTTCCGCGGATGCTATAATACTATCATAGAATACGTGTTCTTCTTCTTGCTATGACGGCATTTGGAGGTGAAATCATGCCGCTGCGTCCCTACCTTTCCCGCGTGCCATACTGCGGCGGCACGGGAATCTGCCGTTTTTCCGACCTTCCCATGACGGAGGATGCCCGCCGCGCTGCAAACCAACACTGCCCGAACCCCCGCTCCGTTGCCGTATTTCTGTTTCCCTATCTTGTACGCGACACCGCCCCGCGCAACCTGTCGTTGTACGCCTGCGGCGCGGATTACCATGCGGTGATCGCCGATGCACTTGCGCCGCTGTGTCTCCGGCTGCGGCGCGATTTTCCGGACAACACCTTTGTCGTGCTTTCCGATGCCTCTCCGCTGCCGGAGGTACAGGCAGCAT
>CAVBHI010000055.1:0-5625 GCA_963595115.1 bacterium | reverse complement strand
CAGGCATAATCGCTTCCATGCTGTTTACCGCCTTATCCGCAACGGAGTCTGCATACTGAACCTCGTCCTCTAGGAACGTGCCACCGCTGGCTTCTACGCCTTCCTTGTAGCCATTTTTGCGATCCTCAGCAGCTTCGTCGCCACGCACGCCGGCAATGCAGATGGCATTCAGGTCGTTCCATCCAGCCTTCTTGGCTGCCTCGACAGCGGCTTCTCCGCCGCTCTTCGCCGCGTTAAACTGGCTGATACCGATGAAAGAGATTTTCTTATCCGACTCGAAGTCACCGTCAATAGCGAATACCGGCGTGTCTGTGTCCTGAATCAGTGTAGCAACCGTGTCTCCCTGTAACGGTGCCGTGATCAATGCATCATACTTGTTCGAGTTTAAATCGGTCTCAATCATATTCTGTTGCTCGTCATATGAGGTTTCGGATGTCGCACCCTTCATATCCGCTTGCACACCAAGGTCGTTCGCGGTAGCCTTTACACCGGCCATTAAATACTGTGTGTACTCATTGGATGTGGTCTTAAAGACAAAATCCAGATAATAATCACCAGAGCCGGAAGAATCGGCAGAACCCTTTGCACCAGTCGAACCGGATGAGTTACAGCCTGTGAGCATACCGACCGCCATCACACCTGCCAAGGTCATAGACAATAATCTCTTTTTCATAGTGATTTCTCCTGTTCTATTCTTTTTTATTCTGCTTTCTTTTCTTTTTCTGTTGCAGGTCGGGTTTTACGCCGACCTGCTTTCGTATGCATCAATTACCACTCCAGAAGCTCTGCCATAGTGACAACCCTCTTTTCCTTGAGAGAGAGGTCACAGCCCTTGGCGATGAGGAAGGAATAATAACCGTCCTTCATATCGACCGGAACTGGCTTGTCGTTGACAATCGCATCAAGAAAGAGATGAATCTCATCCGTGTACGATGCAATATAGCGATTGACATAGAAGAAGAGCGGCTTTTCTGCGGTCTGTCCCTCTCCATTAGAGAGGACAACGGTGCTGGGAGTATCATTTTGTACATTGACAGCGCCCTTAGAGCCGAATACTTCGATGCGCTGATCGTAGCCGTACTCGCACTGCCAACAGTTGTCGATGATTGCCATCGCACCACTGTTGAACTTCAGCACAGCGGTCGTGGTGTCAACACCGCCGGTGGTCTCTTGATCCTTATGGATCATCGCCGAGCCGGTTGCATACATTTCGACAACCTCAGCGCCATTTGCCATATAGCGAGCCATATCGAAATCATGAATCGAAGTGTCCAAGAACATGCCGCCGGCAGAGCCACCAACAGCTGCAAAATATTCCGGCGGGGGCGGCAGCGGATCGCGGGAAGTAATTTTGATTTGACGCACTTCGCCGATTTTTCCTTCCGTCACCATGCGATATGCGGCAGCATGATTGTGGTCGAAGCGGCGATTATAACCGACCTGCACCTTGATACCGCATTCCTCTGCAACCTTCATGGCTTCCTTGATCTTTGCCACATCATAGTCTACCGGCTTCTCACAAAATACATGCTTGCCTGCACGAGCGGCTTCCATAATCAAATCGGCATGAAGTGCCGCCGGAGCGCAAATTAGAATCGCTTCTACTTCCGGATCGTTCATGATTATCTTGTAATCAGTAATTGCCTGTGGGCAGTTATTTTCTTTTGCCCACGTATTGTAGCCCTCCGGATAAGCGTCGGCAATATACTTCAACTCCGCCTCCGGCACAGATGTCACGATGTCCTTTACATGGATTCGCCCGACGTTTCCGCCGCCGATGACACCGATTATGGTTTTCTTCATATCCAAACTCCTCTCTGCTAAGAAACAATGCATTTCTTGCTAATCCATACAAAACACGCACTATTTTTCCAGTCATTAATTGTAACTGTAAATGATAAAAACTTGTTGCGATGCATTCATAAATTCACCGAAAACTATTGTTTATCTACAAAATTACAAATTTATGAGCCTGAATTTTATGCTTGTTTTTTGCTCTTGTTTCTTTTGTGCTTTTATTGTACTGCTTCCCGCCATAACCTTCAATGTCCAAACATGCCATAAAATTAACATTTCTTGCTCAATCAATCTGCTGTTTTCGTGTTTACATAAGACCGTTTTCGCTGATATAATGTGATTAATGAAAAGCGATGAAACAATAGAAAGAAGGCATAGGCTATGAGCAACGAACTGGAAACGATACGAATTCTTCCGCAGGAGGATTCCGGGGTTCTTCCGACCTCGCGTATGTATTTGCACCTGCCATCTGCAAATGCAACGACGAATCTGTTTTATGCCCCATATGCAGGTCATTTTCACGTCAACTCGTATTACAATATCTGTCGAGAAAACTATGAGTATTATCTTTTTATCTCAATTGTATCGGGCAAAATCCGCGTTATCTTTGACGGTGAAACCTTTATCGCCGGACCGCGAGAGTTTATCTTGATTGACTGTAAAAAGCCTCATATTTATCAGGCGCTTGGTTCAGCAGAATTTCGCTATTTTCATTTTGACGGAAATAAGAGCGCAGAGCTTTATTCGCTGATTGAACAAAAGCACGGACATCACATCCATCCGAATCGGCAATCGAATATTGAAAGCGCCATGACAAAGCTGATCAGTCTTGCATATGATGGATATTTGAATGAATATCGAATCTCCGCCCAGATTCATTATATTTTAAGTGAGCTGATTTCAGCCAATCCGGAAAATGACCGCTCCAAGGATTCAATGATTGCGCAATCCATTGTATTTATGGAGAACAACTTTGCCACTCCGATTACAATCGAAGATATTGCAAGTGAAATCGGATTAAGCCCCTATTATTTCAGCCGTCTATTCCGGAAATATACAAATTTATCTCCACATGAATACTTGATTAATCTCCGTATCACACTGGCGCAGGATGTACTTTCCTCATCCGATCAGTCCATTGAATACGTCAGTGAGATCTGCGGCTATGGCAGTGTACAGCATTTTATCCGCAGCTTTAAACAGAAGGTAGGGTGCTCACCGCTACAATACCGAAAAAAGACCTCGCTCTCTGGAATCAATCTTCAAGAAAAAGAAGCAGATTTATAAGCCAAGCTCCCCGCAAACAAACTGTTCACGGGGAGCTTGGCTTTTCCCTTGTATTCTTTTTTACGCAACGAGGGAAAAATACAGCAGTACAAGTACGCCAAGAACAATTCGATACCAACCGAACGCCTTGAAATCGTGCTTGCGAATATATCCCATTAGGAACTTAATGACCAGAAGCGAGACAACGAACGCAACGACCATGCCAATAATCAGAATCATCGCTTCCTGCATGGTAAAAGCCAGACCAAACTTGAGCAGCTTCACAAAGCTTAATCCAAACATAACCGGTACGGCAAGGAAAAAGGTAAACTCAGCCGCCGCAACACGAGAGACTCCGATGATAAGTGCACCAATAATCGTCGAGCCGGAGCGTGATGTACCCGGAATGATCGACAACACCTGAAACAGACCAATCAAAAATGCTGTCCGAAACGAAATATCCTCCAGCGTCTTGGTCGTTGGCACACGATTTTTATTCCAATTTTCGATAACAATAAACGCAATACCATAGACAATCAACGTCGTAGCAATGACAACCGGTGTATGCAGATGTGCCTCAATAAAATCATCGAACAACAGCGTAACTGCCGCCCCCGGAATACAGGCTACAACAACCTTGCACCACATCAAAAAGACATCACGCCGAAAGCAAGGCTTTGATTTGTCCTTCCGCTGAAATGGAAACATCTTTCCCCAAAACAGCAGCACGACCGCCAAGATCGCGCCGAGCTGAATGACCACAAAAAACATTTCCTTAAATTCGTCACTGGCATTCATCTGGATAAATTGATCCACCAACAGCATGTGTCCGGTACTGCTGATTGGCAGCCATTCCGTAATGCCTTCTACGATACCAAGAAAGACGACCTTGAGCACTTCGATCAGATGTAACATAAGCAAAATTTCCTCCCTCGATGCCAATACTATGAAATAACGCAGAAATAGAGCACAGAGAAAATTCTCTGCACTCTATCACAACATCATTTCGCAGCGGAAAGCATCAATTTAATTCGATTTTCCTGATTGATTCGGGATGCACCCGGATCGTAATCAACGCTTACAATGTTGGCCTCCGGGTAGAGCTCGCGCACACGACGAACCATTCCCTTTCCGGCAATATGATTTGGCAGGCAGCCAAACGGCTGTGTCAAAACGATATTTTTTACTCCCTCGTTGATTAACTCAACCATTTCTCCCGGAAGAAGCCATCCCTCGCCCATCTTGACGCCGGGACTAATCACCTCCAGCGCAAGCTTGCGCACCGTATCAAACGGCATCGGCTCACGGAAGTGACCGTCTCGCCGGATAATCTGGATAATATCCTTTTGCTTGTTGCACAGGAAATGATACAAATATTTCATGACCAGTACAGCCTTTGCACCGCGACCATACAGCTGATAATCATAAATATGATTCAAAATCCAGTACATGCAGAAGTCAATCAATCCGGGGAGCACCGGCTCCGTTCCTTCGCTGAGAAGAAATTTTTCCAGGTTGTTGTTACCCAACGGAGAGAATTTTACATAAATCTCGCCGACAATGCCAACCTTCGGCTTACTGCCGAAGTCTTTCATCTCCAACTCTGCGAACCGTTTGACAATCAGGCTCATCAAATTCCGAACCTGCTTGTATCGAATGATTTTCGTTTTGTCAAAATCGCTGGTGATTTTTTCAATCAACTCATTTACCACTCGATCCGCAGAACCCGGCTGTACGATATAGGGTCGGCACTGATTATAGATCTGCATAATCAGATCGCCAAGCAACGCACCATAGGCAATCTGAATAATCATGCGGCTCGTCAATCGGAAGCCGGGATTTGCATCCTTTTCCATACCGGAAAAATTGAGCGAAATAACCGGCACATAATCATATCCTAATTTGACAAGCGCCTTGCGCAGCAAATAGATATAATTCGATGCACGGCATCCGCCGCCCGTCTGCGGCAGCATCAGCGCAACCTTATGCGGGTCATACCGTCCGGACTCAATGGCATCAATCAGCTGACCGATAACCAGAAGCGCCGGGTAACAGGTATCGTTATGAACGTTCTTCAATCCTTGTTCGACAATCTGCGGACCTTCTGTTTCCAGCAGCTCAAAGCGATAGCCGTAATTCCTCATAATCGCCAAAATCAGCTTGATTTGAATCGGCAGCATGTTGGGGACTAGAATAGTATACTCCCCTTTCATCTCTTCTGTAAAGGGGGTATGAGGTAATTCACGGTTTTCTGACATAGTTTCGCCTCTCTTCCACTGCTGCAATCATACTACGAATGCGAATTTTCGCAGCACCCAAATTGTTAATCTCATCAATTTTCAGCTGCGTATAAATCTTACCGCTTTCTTCGGTAATCGCACGCATTTCATCCGTTGTGATGGCATCAATCCCACAGCCAAAGGAAACCAGCTGAATAATCTGTGCATTTTCTTTTTGCGTCACATAATTCGCCGCTGCATACATACGGGAATGATACGTCCACTGATTGAAGACATTCACCTGTGGTACATCACTCAGCGAAGCTACGGCATCCTCCGAGAC
>CAVBHI010000054.1:0-2297 GCA_963595115.1 bacterium | reverse complement strand
ACCTTGACGAAATCACCGCAGCCCATTTCACGGCTTAGACGGGCGATACGAACCGCTTCGTCTGCGTTGCGTGCGCCGGAGGTATTCGGCAGCAGCGTGACGCCCTTCGGAATAAAATCCAGAATACTCTCTTCCTTGCGAGTGTTCGCGCGGCGCAGCGCAAGGGTAATAATTTGTGCGCCGCCCTGTTCGATTACGGCTTGAATCAGCTTGAGATTGTATTTTCCGGAGCCGAGAATAAAGCGGCTGGTGAATTCATGACCGCCTAATATCAACTTGTCCTCCATGGTTGTTCGTTCCTTTCTTTCGGTGTCTTTCATTGAATGTGTGCTTGCTGTGCAATGAGCTGAAGGATCTTATTGGCTTGATGACCGGCGCAGACAGCGACGCGCGGCGCGATTAAGCCAATGCCGTCTGCGACATCGGTTGTCTGGTCGCCGCAGACATACAGATGACGCATGACCGACGAGGTTTGTATCTGGTTGGCATCGCCGTAGCCTGCCATACCGTTTCCCGAAACAATCGTCGTATTCGGGCACTGCGTAAGAAGCGTGTTGATGAGCATCGCTTTGCTCTCCGGCTTGTCAAATGCCTCACAGACGATGGAGTAATCGCCGAATAAATCGGCGGCGTTGTCCTCTGTCACGCGGACACAGCGAGTTTGAATATCAAGATATGGGTTGATTTGATGCAAAATATCCGGCAGAGCATCGGTTTTTGGGTATCCTAAGTCAGAGACGCGGTACATCTGTCGGTTGAGATTGGTGATGTCTACCGTATCAAAATCAACGAGGAGCAGATGTTCCACACCGGAGCGTGTGAGCATGACGGCAATGTTCGAGCCGAGTCCGCCCAAACCGGCAATGGCAACGCGGGCATGTGACACGGCATCATGAAACTCCTGCGGAAAGCGGGCGTCAAAGGCGCGATCCAACTCCTGTTTGGTGGGAATCATATCAGCCACCTCCCACAAAACGGACGATCTCGATATGATCTCCGTCACAAAGAATCGTGGAATCGTACTGCGCTTTGGGGACGATTTCCAAATTGCGTTCTACGGCAATGTATTGCAGCGGATAACCGGCTTCGGTCAGGTACGCGGCGATGGTCTTGCCGGCGGCATCGACGGATGCTCCGTTGATTGTTACCATAAAAACACCTCCTGAAGATAATTAAAAAATGACAAAAAGCGCATCACGAAGCTCACACCCATGGTGGTGTGCCCCTTCGTGATGCGCTTTGCATTCACTCTGCCCCCTATTATACGAGGGCGTGAAATGATTGTCAACCGCTATTGCGGCACAAAAACGAAGTAAGCGGAGGCGAATTGATGCATATCGAAATCCGACTGCGACGAGCTATGCGGCAGAAGGAGAACGGCAGCGGAGAAACGATATGACACAAAAAGACACGTGAGTGTCAGAAAAAGAAAGAAAAAATCGGACAATTTGCAAAAAAATACTTTCCATTTAACATGGTTTTATGTATACTATACATCAAGAGGTCGATGCCCTTTGGGGAATGCAACATCACACGCAACGGACATAAGATAGAAGATACGATAGAAGAAAGGCAGGAGGGAAAGCGAATGCACAAATGGGTGTATGAATTTTCGGAAGGCAACGCAAATATGCGGGAGCTTCTGGGCGGCAAGGGAGCAAACCTTGCGGAGATGACGAATCTGGGGCTGCCGATTCCAAACGGCTTTACCGTGACGACAGAGGCGTGTACCGATTACTACAAGCAGGGAAAGGTGATTTCGGAAGAAATCACGGAACAGATTTTTGCCGCCCTGGAGAAGTTGGAGGAGCAGCAGGGCAAGACGTTCGGCGACCCGAATGATCCGTTGCTGGTGTCCGTCCGTTCGGGTGCACGGGCATCCATGCCGGGCATGATGGATACCATTTTGAATCTGGGTTTGAATGATATTTCGGTCGAGGGCTTTGCGTTCAAGACAGGCAATCCGCGCTTTGCCTACGATTCCTATCGTCGGTTTATTCAGATGTTCTCGGATGTTGTTATGGAAATGAGCAAGAGCTTCTTTGAGGGCATTTTGGACGAAATCAAGACGGAAAAGGGCGCACAGTTCGATACCGATCTGACGGCGGATGATCTCAAGGAGGTCATCGTGCGATATAAAGCGATTTATGCCGAAAAGATGGGGGCGGAGTTCCCGCAAGATCCGAAGGTTCAGCTGATGGAAGCGGTCAAAGCGGTATTCCGTTCGTGGGATAATCCGCGCGCTATTGTCTATCGTCGCATGAATGACATTCCGGGCGATTGGGGCACGGCAGTCA
>CAVBHI010000053.1:0-7852 GCA_963595115.1 bacterium | reverse complement strand
TTGCTTTGGCTTCCATAAGTTTTCTCATTTTCGCAATCGCATTCTTCCTGTCTTTTGGTGAAGACAGCGCCAGAAAAAAACTGACGCTGCCTACCGTATTTTTTTCTATACCCCAACTATTGACACGAAACCTAAAGAAAAAACCTCTTTCATCTTTTTCACAGATAAAAGAGGTTTTGTGGTACGCCCGACTGGAGTCGAACCAGCGGCCTTTAGAGTCGGAGTCTAACGCTCTATCCAGCTGAGCTACGGGCGCAAATCCTTTTTTATTATAGCAATCTCAATTGCATTTGTAAAGAATTTTTGTGGGAAATTTACTGGAATTTGTACCAACCGAGCTGGGGGGACGCTTTCAAAGCGGATGCAGAGCAATTTTTTGGGGAAATTGCTCTGCATCGCGAAACCGGTAAGGTTATAAGCTGTCGTGGAAGATGCGAACGATTTCTGCACGTTCCAGTACCTTGTATCCGCCAGTCAGAACTATTGTTACGTCAGCAATGCTTTCAATCATGCTCTCGGTTACGCCCAACTCCGTCAGATGCAGAACCAGTCCCAATTCTCTCATCCAATGCTCCATCGCCGCAAGACCCTCCTGTGCTATCTGCTCATTGGTTTTTTCTTTCGGGTTGATATTCCAGACGTTGACCGCGAAACGAACAAATTTTTGCAGTCCAAATGGCAGAATATAACGATAATACGGCAGAGAAACCGCAGCCAGTGTCATGCCGTGCGTTGCATTGGTATATCCACCGACTGCCTGCCCCAGCATATGAACCATCCAGTCGGTTGGTTTGCCGCAGGAAACCAAGGTATTCAGCGCCCATGTTGCCGTCCACATAATGTTGCTTCTCGCTTCGTAATCCTGCGGATTTTTCCTTGCAATCCGGCTGGAATGAATCAATGAGCGCATTAGTCCCTCGCTGATATAGTCACTGGTGGTATCGTCGTCACCGGAAAAATACTGCTCACAAATATGGTTGAAAATATCATAGATTCCGGATACCATCTGATATTCTGGCAGAGTCATTGTATAGCGCGGATTCAAGATGGAAAACCGCGGCATAATCGCCTCATCGGCAAAGACATGCCCGATTTTCTGCTTTGTTGCCGTGTTTGTAATAACTGAACCGGCATTCATCTCCGAGCCGGTTCCGACCATCGTCAATACACAGCCAACGGGAATGGTTTTGCAATCCGGTTCTTCAAAGCGCAGATAGTACTTTTCCCACGGATCATCCTGACAGTGAACGGATACCGACACCGCCTTGGTGTAATCACAGACTGAGCCGCCGCCGACTGCCAACAGAAAATCCACCTGATGGTTTCGCGCGATGGCAATGCCCTCATATAGCTTATCCAACGTCGGATTCGGCATGACGCCGGAAATCTCTGCGATATTTTTGCCGTTATTCTGTAATATCTCGATTACTGCATCGTAAATGCCATTCTTCTTGATTGAGCCGCCGCCGTAAACCAGTACGACGTTTTTGCCATACTTCGGCAGCTCCGTATTGAGCGCATTCAGGGATTCCTCCCCGAAATACAGCTTGGTTGGATTGCAGTATACAAAGCTTCCTATCATTATTTTGTCCTCCTTTGGTAAGACAACTGCGCTGCACAAGGAAATCGGACTCGATGCAGCCTTGACATGGTGTTTTTTCTTTGGTACGCTTATTGTAAAGCATAAACCTAACTTTAGGTCAATATACGAAATGCTATTTTCTACTCTTTTATTGGAGGACGGAGGACACGGAGATGATTTATCAAGCCGCACAAGGAGCACAGCGATATACCATTGGTCAGGTGTCAAAACAGTTTGACATTCCCATCTCCACCCTGCGCTATTATGACAAGGAGGGATTGTTTCCTCAATTGCAGCGCAGTTCGGGTATTCGCATATTTGATGAAACCGCAATGGAAGCATTGCGCATTATTGAGTGCCTGAAAAAGACCGGAATGGAAATCAAGGACATTAAGCAGTTCATGCAGTGGTGCATACAGGGGAGTGAAACTTACCCGCAGCGCAGAGCGCTTTTCCTCAAACAAAAGCGGCATGTCGAGGCGGAGATGCAGCGAATGAATCAGGTGCTCGACATGCTGAAATTTAAGTGCTGGTATTATGAACAGGCGTTGAAAGACGGGAACGAGGATCGCCTGCATTCGCTCACGCTGGAGGAGCTGCCGGATGACATTCGTGCCGCTTACGAAAACGCACACCTGTATCACATCAATTCGCAAGCAGAGAGCGACTGAGATAATCTGCTCCTCTGTTACAGGAAAAGAAAGCTGGAGCATCCCTCAAAGAGATGCTCCAGCTTGGAATGGAAAGAAAAAAGAAATTGTCTGTAGTATGTGATATTGAGACGGTATCAAACTTCTGATACGGTTCAATATCATAAATTAGCCGATATTTCGCTTAACATCCGGACAGTTTCGGTATTCCTTTGGCGTCATACCGGTAACATTGTGGAATGCACGCGTAAATGTCGCGTTGCTGCTATAGCCAACCATAACCGCGATATCCAGAACGCTGAAGCTGGTGCTGACAAGCAACTCCTTGGCGCGGTTGATGCGGATGCAGCGCAAATAGTAGCTTGGGGACAGACCGGTTTTCTGCTTGAACCAGTCATTGTAATAAGTAACGTTGTAGTTCTCAATCCGTGCCAGCTGATCCACCGTAATTGGCTGGTAATAATACTCGTTAATATAGCGGATCGACGGCGCGGCACAGTTTTCCAGTAGCTTGCTGAACAAATAGCTGTATAGATAGCGTACTGACTGGCTGTCCGGATTCATCTTGATTTCCGCCTGAATCAAATCAACCAATTGATTGATCTGTCCCTGCATCGGAACAATCAGCGGATACGACAGCAGAATATTATTCTGGCTGTCCACAACATCTTCGGAAAGGTTGATCGCCAGCAGCTTGCCCATATAATTGCACTTATGAGCCATACCTGCTGGCACAAAACATAGCTCCTGCGGTGTTACTTCATACTCCGATGTTCCCACCCAGATCATCATTGTTTTCTGGAGCGGAACTAAAATCTGTGGATACTCGTGTGTATGCTCTCCGTTACATTCGTAGAACACATGAATATTTGTTTTCTGGCTCATTGCAATCCCTCACTTCACATAAACCCTTGACCCTGCTGATCCAGACACCACAGCTGTTTCACCAACTCAAGAGGACTGCCCCAATTGTAATCTTTGCCGAAATTACGTGGCACAGATTTTCCTCTTTCCCGCGGTGTTTCATTGACTTTTCCAATCTCACACAATTATATGTAGCAATTGTCGTGCCAAATGACGATTTGTGAGGGATAAAATTCGCTAATTTTTAGCGTTTTCGATAAAACAAATGAAATGGTAAAGAAACATAGGGAAACTCCGCAAAACAGGCGGGGTTTCGCTTCTCAGAATTATACTATTTCTCACGTTGGCGTTTGGACTGCACCCGTTGTTTTTTTCTCATTGGTGCAATATTGCCGTGACTGAGAAAGGACTACGCAAATTTCTTTTGCGTTTGAGCGCTGCTTGCTACAAAGGAGGACGTATGATTGCCTACGTTTTTTTTGTTTTTCTGTCGAAATATTTCTTAAGAAATTGACAAATATGTTAAGCGTTGAAGAGCTTTTTTTGTGAAAATATCGCGAAATACACAAAATACACGCAAGCACTTGGTGCATGCACTAAGTACTTGCGTGTATTTTTTTATCTGCAACAATTACTTGCATATTTTCTTGTCCGTAAAAACGAAAATGCATTATTTTTTTGCTCAATTTCTGCACTCACGGTTCGCCTTCTTGTGCGGGCGATGTGACACGCACCCCGAATTTCTTCATTCGGTGCTGTAAATTCTGCCGCGTGATGCCCAATGCTTTCGCCGTCTGGGATATGTTGCCGCCGTGCTCACACAGTGCATTATGCAAAAAGCGATATCCCGCATCCTGTAAAATACTCTCCAGCGTCGGCGTTTGCGTCTTATCCGGTCGAACCGTATTTTCGCCATACACTGCCAGCAAAATATGCTCCGGGATGTATTCCGGAGTAATGACATCTTTTTCGTTCGGGATAATATTCAGCGCATACTCAATGGCATGTTCCAACTCGCGAACGTTGCCAGGCCAGTCATAGGAGCAAAACAGCTCGATCGTTACGGGGGACAGGGAGGTGGCATTTTTCAGAAGCTTCTTATTTTTTGCAACAATAAATGTCTTGGAAAGCAACGGAATATCCTCTTTTCGCTGCCGGAGTGGAGGAATTTTGATATTGATAACGCCCAAACGATAGTATAAGTCCTTGCGCAGAAGCCCTTGCTCCATGGCTTCGAGCGGCGAGATATTAATGTTAGAGATGACACGCACATCGACATGAATCAGCTTTGAGCCGCCAACCCGACGAAAGCACCCTTCCTGTAGTACGCGAAGCAGCTTGGACTGCAGATAGACATCCATCGAATTGATTTCGTCCAGCAGAAGAGTTCCTGTATCCGCCTGCTCAAACAATCCCTCGCGCCGATCCGCGCCGGTATAAGCGCCCTTTTCTGTGCCAAACAGGATGGATTCTAGCAAGGTTGTCGGAATTGCCGCACAATTTACTGCTAAAAACGGACCCTTTGCCCGCTCACTGTCATTGTGGATGCTCTGTGCAAACAGCTCCTTGCCTGTGCCGGTCTCGCCGTAAATCATGACCGGTGCATCTGAATGGGCTACCTGCTTACAGCAGTCCACCGCATACCGCATGGCATCTCCGGTGAACACAATATCGTCAAAGTGATATCGTGCGGTCAGTACATTTTCCTCGTTGGACGGTGTACGCGGACGGTTCATCAGCTTACCCTGTAGATCAATGATTTTCTTGTTCAATGCATCCATCTTTGTGTAATCATCCATCAACGCGGCAACGCCAAATACCTTGCCGTTTTTCATAAACGGGTAGTTATTTGATACAATCTGCATTTCTTTTCCCGAAGCGGTGATGAAATCCTGACGTAGATTGAGCAGTGGCTTTTTCTTTTCGATGACATATGGAACGGCAAACAGAGTACCGCCGCGCGCCTTGTATAGCGTGTGAACATGATGTCCGATTGTATCCGAATCCACCTGCGCTTCGACTTTTGTTGCCGAATCATTGATGACGAGCATTCGACACTCGTCATCCCACAAAGTAACTGCTTCCTGTACATGATTCAGTGCCGTCTCCAGCAGTCCGCAGCGGTATTCGCTCGTTGCGTCGCGGAACACAACCAGGTGTGTGCTGGGCGGAAGATCCGCCAGCTCCAATGATGCACAGGGTAAGATGTATTCGTTAAATGCAGGGTTTCCATAATCCGTGCGATTTTTTACGTCACAAAGGTATGGAGCAATCTGCTCCAGCTGACATCCTCGCACCGCCTCATCGACGTGCAGCATGTCTGTTCCCGCTTGATTGATATCCAATATCATATTGTTATCTGCGACCAAAACAACCCCCATGCCGCAGGTAGAGAACACATCCATCAATTCTCGATAATTCATCCTTCGTTCTCCTTTCCGGATGATTCCATAATATAACGTCCTGAAGCCTGGCTTACAGAACGTTTGCAGGAAGACAGGTGCAGGAGAATTTCCTACTTAACTGCTATGCTTGTGCAATAATCGCTTGCATCCATATTCGCTGTGCAAGAAGTACCTTCACCTTTCCCTATATTATACCGGCAAAATGGAGTCAGTACAACTCTTTTCATAGAAAATCCGAGGAACGGCAAAATCCATCTTCGCGCATCCCTCGGCATTATTTTCCACGACGATGTTTCGCGCGTGCGTTGTCTCTCGATTCGGTGATTCCGTTGAGTATGGTCGCGTTTACTCGTTTTTTCCCTCCTCCAACACAAATTCGTGCAGTAGTTTGTGCAGCTGGGTTTGGTCATTATACATTACCGCATCCAATACCGATAGAGAAGGACAGAACACCGGATTTCCTTGTGGATAAACCAAATCCTCCTTCATTCGCACAAACCGCAGGACAATACCGCGGGCATCGAAGTCTCTTGAGTCGTACAATTTTTGTCCGCCAATAGCGTTATAATAGCAGTCTGCTCCCATTTGGGCACAAAGCTCCAAAATTCGCTGTGATCCGTGCAGCGAACGGTCATACTCCATGTCGGATGCACGGACAATCTCAGTGTTCATGCCGAGATATGCCGCAACCTCCCGAATGCTGTTGGTCAGAAATGCCGAGAGATTATCCTCAGAATAGTCCAATATCCGGTGATATAGCGCCTTTCCTGCTGCAAATTGCGGGGCATGGCAATATGCCAGCTGTACACCGCGGCGCAGCTTATTCCACACCCGCTCACTGCGTGCCAGCTTCAGGTCGCAAATTTGCCGATTTTGGCTCGCTTGTGAGATTGGAAGTGTGATTTGCTGTTCCTGCCCATGATTTTGAATTCGGTTTCGATGAATCCAGCCTCGTCGAATAAACGACACATCGTCCAAAATGATATAACGATCTACTGCATTCATCAGCTGCCAATATCCCAAATACGGAAGGAAATACGGCTGCATAATGCCGACCTTCATCCCCTGCGTCTCCTCTCGCATAAAACCGATTCTGGTATCATTCGTTTCCCTTCGGTATCTTTTCCGGCTGCTCCGAGGCGAATTGAATGCTGACACCGTTGGCTTCCACTTCGTCATCCGCACGGATGAGAATGTATTTGATTCCGTCGATTACGCGGGTCTGAACGCGGTCTCTCGCTTCGGATTTCACGCGGATGGTGATGTCAGGCAGTGTTACCTCAAACCGCTTTTCATCAATCAGATTTTTCGGGCTGACCGGCTGGTTCTCGCCAAATTCCTCTTCAAACCTCTCGTGAAATGCTGTGCAATGCTGCTCTGAGATACCGCAGTCCTTGAGCACCTGCTCGACCGTATCCGTCTCGATCAGCAGCGGTTCACGAATTTTGTTTTCCTTATGCTCTGCAATCAGCGTTGTCAGCTGTTCGTGTACCGCCTGCACAACCTCCATACTGCACTCGTTTTCAAGGGAATGCGTCAGCACAGCTTCAAAATCTTTTTTCTGCTCTGCCGCCGACTTTGGAACTTCGGTGTGGAATACGGTATCAATGAAAGTCTCATGGCTGTCATCCACACGGCGGGTATAGCACAGCGCATTGTAAATATTCGTGCTCCGATCGTCAAACGCCGGAAACAAAAAGCCGATCTCCGGTGTGCCAACCATATGATTTCCTGCGAGCGTATGAAACTCTGCCTGAGAATAGTCATAGCCCAATCCCGGCTTTCCCTGTTTTACCGGTGCAATGCTGCACAGAATATGGGAGAATACCTCCTCTGAGCCATCGGAGAACACCGTATCATCCTTTGCGCGGTATGGGACATCATAAGACTGAAACGCCAAAAGAATCAGATAGTTTTCCTCGAAATATACCGACGAAATTATTTTGTCATACAAGACCTGGCGCACTTCTTCGTCCTCCAGTCTGGTTTCGCGTAGCTTCATGAGCAAAGCGTGCTCTGTTCCATTCATTACCGCCTGATTGGAGAAGCTCAAGTCCAACAGGTTGCGCCCCAATGTACCCGATAGCGCCTTTTTGAGCAGATTCAAATAGGACTCGGCTTCTTCCTCCGTCGCCAATGCCATCGACTGTTCAAAGGTATTGATAATCGAGCGATTCTCGTTGACATAGCATCCATATACCTTGGTGATGTTGTGACGGTCTGCCCGAAGCAGGCGGCGCAGCTCGGCAACTTCTTTTTCGTTCATCGAAATACTCCTTTATCTCATAGCAATGCTCCAATTTTACTCTGTCTCCGGCGCAATTGTCAACGGAAAATATGCGGCTGTTCTC
>CAVBHI010000052.1:0-17156 GCA_963595115.1 bacterium | reverse complement strand
GCCCGTGCACCGCTTCTTCGCTCATATCCTTTATTGGTGTATCCAGCGTAAAGCCATACCGTTTCCCCAGCGCATCATAATACATACGAGAAATCGAGCCCTTCTCACAGCCGGTCCAGCCGCTCGCCTGAATTGCGCCCTGCCGTAAAGAAAGCTTGGCATTCGGGATAATTTGATCCGGATCAACCTGCATTAGCACACCCAGTCCGGCACAATTAGGGCACGCACCATATGGGTTGTTAAAGGAAAACATCCGCGGCGTCATCTCCGCCAGTGAAATGCCACAATCCTCACAGGCATAATTTTGCGAAAATGACAAGTCCCCCTGTCCGATGACATCCGCAATCAGTAAACCGCCGGACAGCGCACACGCAGCTTCGACTGACTCGGTTAATCGGCTGACAACTCCCTCTTTGATGACAATTCGGTCAACAATAATTTCAATATTGTGTTTTTTATTCTTTTCCAGCGGAATGTCCTCTGCGAGGTCATACTGGTTGCCATCCACACGAACGCGGACATAGCCGCTTTTTTTCGCATTTTGCAAAACCTTGACATGCTCGCCCTTTTTCTGTCGAATGACCGGCGCCAAAATTTGCAGCTTTGTCCGTTCCGGCAGCGCCATGAGTTGATCAACAATTTGATCCACCGTCTGCTGACGAATTTCTTTTCCACACTTTGGACAATGCGGCGTGCCAACACGTGACCACAGCAAGCGAAGATAATCGTATACCTCTGTCACTGTTCCCACAGTGGAGCGTGGATTTTTGCTTGTCGTCTTTTGATCAATCGAAATCGCCGGAGACAGTCCATCAATATAATCCACATCCGGCTTGTCCATCTGTCCCAAAAACTGTCGTGCATACGACGACAGTGATTCCACATATCTCCGTTGTCCCTCTGCATAAATTGTGTCAAACGCCAGTGAGGACTTACCGCTGCCGGACAAGCCGGTTAAGACAACCAGCTTGTTGCGCGGAATCCAGACCTCAACATTTTTTAGGTTGTGCTCTCTTGCACCTTTTACATGAATAAATTCCTGCATTCTATCTCCACCAACATTAATTGTTTTGTTCCTCCAGGATGCGAATCTGATCGCGCAGATCAGCTGCCAGCTCAAACTCTAACATTTTCGCCGCTTCCTTCATCTGGCGAGTCAAGATTTTTATTCTTCCCTCTCGTTCTGCGCGATTGAGCTTCTTTTTGCTCATCGCCGCCCCGACACCTGGTGTCGCAGAAATTTCAATGACATCGTGTACCTGCTTGACAATGGTTCGAGGTATAATACCGTTTTCTGCATTATATGCCATCTGAATGGCTCTGCGGCGTTCGGTCTCTTTCATCGCACGATCCATTGATGGTGTGATCGTATCAGCATACATGATAACTTGACCGGATGCATTACGCGCCGCACGACCAATTGTCTGCACCAACGATGTCTCCGAACGCAAAAAGCCTTCCTTATCCGCATCTAAAATTGCTACGAGCGATACCTCCGGCAAATCCAGACCTTCACGCAGCAAATTGATGCCAACCAGCACATCAAACACACCAAGACGCAAATCACGCAGCAGTTCCATCCGTTCAATGGTCTTAACATCATGGTGCATATATCGCACACGAATATCCACACCCTCCAGATAACTGGTCAAATCCTCTGCCATCTTCTTCGTCAGCGTTGTGACCAACACACGTTCTTTCCGCGCAGTTCGAGCATTGATCTCACCAATCAAGTCATCTACCTGCCCCTCCACCGGTCGAATGAGCACCTCCGGATCAACCAAACCAGTCGGACGGATCACTTGTTCGATAATCTGTCCGGCTCGGCTGCGTTCATATTCTGCCGGTGTCGCACTAATATAAATCGCCTGATGAATTCGTTCCTGAAATTCTTCAAAGTTCAACGGGCGATTATCATAAGCTGACGGCAAACGGAAGCCGTTGTCAATCAAGCTCTTTTTGCGCGCCGCATCACCGTGATACATCGCGCGCACCTGTGGCAATGTGACATGCGACTCGTCCACCATCAGCAGAAAATCGTCTGGGAAATAATCCAGCAATGTATATGGCGCAGATCCCGGCGCTCTGCCAGACATGACGCGAGAATAGTTCTCAATGCCTGTGCAAAAACCAATTTCCTCCAGCATCTCCATATCAAAATTGGTTCTCTGCGCGATACGCTGTGCTTCAATCAGCTTATCATTGTCCTCAAACCACTTGACGCGCTGCTCCATCTCTGCGCGGATTTCTGCAATCGCCTGTCCCAGCTTATCCTTTGGTGTTACATAGTGCGATGCCGGATAAATTGCCACATGCTGTACATCACAGTTGCGTTCACCGGTTAATGGATTGATTTCGCTAATACGATCAATCTCATCGCCGAAGAACTCCACACGAATTGCAAACGAATCGGTATATACCGGCCAAATTTCCACGGTATCCCCGCGCACACGAAAACGATTTCGTTCAAATGCAATATCATTTCGCTCATACTGAATCTCAACCAGCTTTTTCATCAGCTCGTCGCGATCCCGCTCCATACCCGGACGCAGAGAAATAACCATATTCTTGTAATCAATAGGATTTCCCAGTGAATAAATACACGATACGGACGCAACGATAATCACATCACGACGCTCAAACAGGGAGGAAGTTGCCGAGTGACGCAGGCGTTCAATTTCGTCATTGATTGCAGAATCCTTCTCAATATAGGTGTCTGTCGATGCGATATATGCCTCCGGCTGATAGTAATCATAGTAGGATACAAAATATTCCACCGCATTGTTCGGAAAGAATTCCCGAAATTCACTGCAAAGCTGTGCTGCCAACGTCTTATTGTGCGCCAGCACCAGTGTCGGACGGTTGACCTTTGCAATAACATTTGCCATGGTAAACGTTTTTCCAGAGCCGGTAACACCCAGCAAAACCTGCTCATCCAGCCCTATATTTAATCCATTGACCAGCTTTTCAATCGCCTGTGGCTGATCACCAGTCGGTTTGTAGGATGCTTTCAGCTGAAAATCCATCGACTTCCACCTCCTATACTATTCTTCCCCAAGTTCTACGAACTGATTATAGCACTATTTGAACAGTGACGCAACAGTTTCATCGCACAAATGTTCGGTTTTGTGAGTAGTATTTTCTCTTCGTGGCATTTTCTCTTCAAAGAAAATCAATAATGGGCAAATAATAGGAAGTCCCAAAATTATCCCCCTTCAAACCCGCCAAATAAGTTACAAAAACTCCCCGAATTCTTACGAATCCGGGGAGTTCTATTATTTATTGTTATGGTATCAAAATGGGATTACATTACACCCTGCGCCTTCATTGCTTCAGCAACCTTCAGGAAGCCAGCGATGTTCGCACCTGCAACATAGTTGCCCTCTACGCCATATTCCTTTGCAGCATCTGCCGTTTCATGGTAGATATTAACCATGATGTTCTTCAGGCGAGCGTCAACCTCTTCAAAGGTCCAAGACAGACGCTGAGAGTTCTGGCTCATTTCCAGAGCAGAAGTTGCTACACCGCCTGCATTCGCAGCCTTAGCCGGTCCAAACAGAACGCCTGCGTTCTGGAATACCGCAATTGCTTCCGGAGTGGACGGCATATTTGCACCCTCGCCAACTGCCATTACACCGTTTGCAACCAGTGCCTTTGCGTCATCCTCATCAATCTCATTCTGCGTAGCGCACGGCAGAGCAATGTCAGCCTTAACCGTCCAAACGCCACGACCCTCAAAATACTTCGCAGTCGGAACAGCATCAACATACTCCTTGATGCGACCGCGGCGAACTTCCTTGATTTCCTTGATGACATCCAGATTCAGACCATTCTCATCAACAATATAACCATTGGAGTCAGACATCGTGATAACCTTTGCACCCAGCTCCGTTGCCTTCTGGCAAGCGTAAATTGCAACGTTACCGGAACCAGACAGCAGAACCGTCTTTCCCTCAAAGGAAGTACCATGATCCTTCAGCATTGCGTCAACAAAGTAGCACAGACCATAGCCGGTTGCTTCAGTACGAGCCAAAGAACCGCCCCACTGCAGACCCTTACCGGTCAGAACACCAACATACTCGTTGCGAATTCTCTTATACTGACCGAACATATAACCAATTTCACGAGCACCAGTGCCGATGTCACCAGCCGGTACGTCCGTGTCAGCGCCAATGTGCTTGCACAGCTCCGTCATGAATGCCTGGCAGAAACGCATTACTTCGCCGTCAGACTTGCCCTTCGGGTCAAAGTCCGAGCCACCCTTACCGCCGCCAATCGGCAGACCGGTTAGGCTGTTCTTAAAGATCTGCTCAAAGCCCAGGAACTTGATGATGGATGCACAAACAGACGGATGCAGGCGAATGCCACCCTTGTACGGACCAATAGCAGAGTTAAACTGGAAACGGAAACCGCGGTTGACCTGAACCTTACCGTTGTCATCAACCCAAGCAACACGGAACTGAACGCCGCGCTCCGGCTCAACGATGCGGTCAAAGATACCAGCCTCAACCAGATCCGGACGACGCTCTGCTACCGGCTGCAGGGATTCCAGAACCTCATAGACAGCCTGCTGGAACTCCGGCTCGTTCGGGTTGCGCTTGCACACGGTGTCATAGACGCCATGGAGATAGGTGTTTGTAATAGCCATTTTAAATTTTCCTCCATATACCAATGGTTTTTTCACATCTTCGAGTTGAATTTTACCACAAATCTGACAATTTGAAAATGCAAAACTTGCACAAATTTGATATGTCTGTTGATTCTTCTTTCATTTTATACATATGTATATTATATTTCGTCGGAATGCTTCTTTTTTCTCGCATTTCAAAAGGCTATTTGCCGGTTTTGCAGGTATTCCTTCTGATTCTTCGTGTTTTGAACAGATACATGCAGCTATTATTACTTATTTTTAAGTATCTTATCGGTTAATTTTTATTTTTTCCAGCCTTCTTCCACTACATTTTCGTCATTTTGACGAATTGGCTTGCAATTTTTCTGCAAGTCATGTTATTTATACTGCACTTCTGCATCATCTCCCTGCAAATATAAAAATGTTACAATAAATCGCACACGATACCCAATGCTTTTTGTTATATTTGCAAATGAAAATTGACTTTTTTCTCCGTATTCGCTATGATAAAGCTATATAGAACTTTCTTCTCTACCCATTTACGGAGGTCGTTATGAAGCAATACCTTCCGTCTCCCACCGTAAAAAAAGTCAGGAGACAATTTTGGCGTTTTTTACTCAGTCGATTAACCATTACCGCCGTACTGATCTTAATACAAATCATTGCGCTTGCGGTTTTCCTTACGAATTTAAGTGGTCGATTGCGCTATCTCCTGCCCGTCAGTCAAGCTCTGGGTATTATCGTTGTCATCTGGCTTGTGCGAAAGACAGATAACCCTTCTTATAAAATTCCATGGATTATTTTAATCTTATCTCTTCCGATTGTCGGGCTGGTATTTTTTTTGTTTTGGGGAAATACACCACTCAATCGCGCTCGTTTGGTCGAAATTCCGCCGCTTGACAGCGAGCAATTGGAACAACTGAAAAAACCGGCTTCCCGTATGCTATGCACGCGCCTTCCGCATCGCCGGAGGCTTTGTCAATATCTGTGCAACATTGGGCAGATGCCGGCATGGCAGAATACGGAAGTGGAATACTATCCGCTGGGCGAATATCAATTTGAAGCCATGCTAATCGACCTGAAAAAAGCAGAAAAATTTATCTTTCTGGAATACTTTATTATCGATTCCGGTATTATGTGGAATTCGATTTTGGGTATTCTGATTGACAAGGCACGGCAGGGAGTCGATGTTCGCATTATGTATGATGACGTCGGCTGTATGTCCACGCTTCCCATTCGATATGATCGGATGCTGCGCTCGTATGGTATTCAGGTGGTCAAATTCAATCAGTTTGTCCCTCTGCTGAACACCTATCTAAACTACCGTGACCATCGCAAAATGTGTATTATCGACGGCAACATTGGCTATACCGGCGGCATTAATTTGGCAGATGAGTACATCAACCAGAAAATGCGTTTTGGTCACTGGAAGGACACGGGCGTCCGACTATATGGCGATGGCGTGTTTAACATGACAACATTATTCCTACAGCTTTGGGATTTTGCAACGAAGAGTCATACTACAGATTACGTGCCGTATCTGCCCACGATTTCTGCCAAGACAGATGGCTTTGTACAGGCATTCGCCGATTCGCCGCTTGACAATTATAATGTCGGAGAAACCGTTTTCATGAACATTATCAACAATGCATCAAAATACGTCTATATTACCAGTCCGTATCTGACTCTGGATAATGAGATGATTACTGCTCTATGTACGGCGGCGCAATCCGGCATTGATGTTCGTATTATCACGCCGGGTATTCCGGACAAGGCTTCTGTCTATGCCGCAACACGTTCGTATTATGCACAGCTGCACCGCGCCGGCGTCCGCATTTATGAATACACCCCTGGATTTCTTCATGCTAAAATGATTGTCTCTGACAACGACATCGCCGTCGTCGGCACAATTAATATGGACTTCCGCAGCTTCTATCTTCACTTTGAATGCGGTACCGTATTTTATCGCTCCTCTATTGTAGATAAAGTCAAAGAGGATATTCTGGATACCATTGAACAATCCAGCGAGATCGACGAGAACTGGATTCGTTCGTATTCGTGGATTCGATCTATTTACGCATCGATCATGCGTCTGTTTGCACCATTGCTATAACAGGATTCGTGCGAAGGGCAGAGGATTCTCTCCTTGATTTCCTCGACTCAAAACAGGAGCTGCTGTACAAGCCAAACTTGTACAGCAGCTCCCATTCTTTTTGTGATTTATGATTGTTCTGATCCATCTGCTGACGTCGGTTTGGACTGCGTCAAAATCTCCGTCAGCGAATGATTCATCAGATATTCATAGGACCGCAGCATTTCCTCAGCAGAACGCTCGGTTTTCTGCGTCATCATCTCCGTAATGGCATAAAGGAAGCAAAACGCATAATAGTTCGCGAGCATTTTGGCATCCAGCAACGGATAGTCAGGAATTCCATCCAGCCCGCGCCGGTGAATCTCTTCCAAGAACAGCGCACTAATATGGTGATAAACAACGTCTTCAAAGCCGTTTTTGCCAGAAATACGAATAGCTCGATGATAAAAGTCCGAATCCGCAATAATTCTGCTAAGCGTCCATTTCAATCCTTCCTTGATCTGATCCTGCTGAAGGATTGCCCGCATTGGTTCGATCAATTCCTCTTGAACAATCCAATCCAGAACATCCAGCTTATCTTTGAAATGATGATAGAAAGTAGAACGAATAATACCCGTGCGGTCAGTCAGCATCTTTACCGTTATTTTTTCAAACGGATATTCCAACAACAATTGTTTGAAGCTGTCGGAAATCAGATGCTTCATATAATCTTGCCTGCGGGACATTACGTACCACCCTTTCTGTCTGTCCTGCGCAAATTATTTTTTGTAATTCGTGTAAGCAGGCTCTTTATGTACCTGCTCACTCCAGATTTCATCCGCTTCCTTCTGCCAACACGATGCATAGGTTGCACACTTTTCACACAGATGCTCCGCTGTCTCCGGCGATTCCAGATCCGTCGAATGCGCCCCGGTCTCCTGAACCATCTTCTGCAAAACCTCCGGATTTTCCAGCATCGGACACGGACGCAGATGATTATGATTAAACGGCTGACCGTTATGATATGCCATAAACAGCGGACTCTGCAAAATCTCCAACAGGGTGTGCTCACGGATGTTCATGTTAGAATAATGAATAAATACACACGGTTCTGCATCGCCATTGGAATTAACGTGGAAATAGTTTCTGCCGCCGGCAATGCAGCCGCCGACATATTCGCCGTCATTCTGGAAGTCCATCAAGAAAATCGGCTTACCGCCCTGAAAGCCGCGAACCTCACGCACGCGCTGAATCATATATTTTCTCTGCTCCATCGTCGGCATCAGATCCGGCGAGGCATTGTTGCCAACCGGCATATAATGGAAGTAGAACGAATAACGCACACCATTTGCAATCAGCATATCCAAGAATTCATCATTGGTAACTGCCTCGATATTTGCTCTGGTATAGCAAATGGAAGTGCCGAAAATGATGCCGTATTGCTTCATCAGCTTCATCGCATTCATGACGGCATCATAATGTCCGATGCCACGGCGTCCATCGTTCGTGTCCTTTGTTCCCTCAATCGAGAGTGAAAACGAAATATTGCCTACTCGAACACATTCCTTGCAGAATGCTTCGTCAATCAGCGTGGAATTGGTGAAAATATTAAACTCACAATCGTTGTGCTTTTCACACAGGCGGATAATATCCTTCTTGCGGACAAGCGGCTCACCACCCGTCAGCATATAAAAGTATACGCCCAGCTTTTTTCCTTGCGAAATCAGATTGTCCATTTCCTCAAAGCTCAAATTCAGCTTATGTCCGTACTCCGCCGCCCAGCAGCCCGTACAATGCAGATTGCACGCCGAGGTCGGATCAAACAAAATCAGCCACGGAATATTGCAGTGGTAGATCTCACGGTTTTTGCGAATGGTTTTGGTTCCATGAAAAAACGCCTCAAAGCCCATATTGAGCGCAGACATTTTGAGCACGTGCGGATCAATTTCATCCAACACACGGTTAATATATATAGTCCACTTATTGGTTGGGTCAGCCAAGTACTCGCGTACCGCGCTAATTTGCTCTTTTGTGAACATATCTCCAGCAAAGCGTTCCGTCAAGTCCAGAATTCGATTGAATCCCTTCTCTCGATCCTTGCGCACACCCTTCAGCACCATATCAATTGCTGTGCTAAATGCAAGACGTGCAGCAGCATGTGTCATTCCCATATAAGTCTCCTCTTTTCACGGTTTTTCTGGTAAAACCGCATCGTGTAATAATTACTATGTCGAGTATAAATCCAAACAAATCCATTGGCAAGCGACAATTTTCGTGTTTTGTCGCTTTTCGGCGAATTTTTAACAAGTGTCATTTATCTGCCAATCGAACGGCTTTCTCGCTTTGCCGCTTGTTATTCTCCCGGCAAGCCGTTATAATAAAATAGCACTTAGGAGGGATTTTTATGACAGCAAAGTCCTATCAGGTCATCACTGCCCCCTTTCGGCGGCATCCGTGTCTTTGCCGGGCGCTTCGACTTTCCAACCGCGTGACAACCCTGTGTGTGTACAGCATCTACCTTCTCTACCTGCTTTTTTTGTTCACGCAACGAAGCATGCAGCTGCTCCCTACGCTTGTCGTTCCTGGCGTCGGCTTTGTCCTGCTCTCTTTTTATCGTGACTGCGTCAATGCACCGCGTCCCTATGAGGTGTTGGATATTCAACCCATCATCCCTAAGCAAACCAGAGGACACTCTTTCCCAAGCCGACATGTATTTTCCGTATTTGTCATCGCAGCCACGCTGGGATGGCAAAATATTTCGTTGGGTATATTTTTGTTTGTCATCGGGCTGTTCATTGCCATTAACCGCGTCCTCGGCGGTGTACATTTTCCCAAGGATGTCATCGTCGGCATGATCGCCGGTCTGCTCTGCGGTCTTGCCGGAAGCGCGATATTTCAATTTATTCTATAAAGGTATTACATTATGAATCCAGTAACATTACGTTCGGTTTCCATCGGAACCGGAATTCCAAAAATTTGTCTTCCCATCGTCGGAGCTTCCAAGGCAGACATTCTGCATCAGGCATCCGCCCTCGCTTCCTATCCGCACGATATTGTAGAGTGGCGTGTGGATTGGTTTTCGGCATCGGATGATCTCAGGCAGGTTGAAGCGTGCGCCGTCGCTCTGCGACAGATTCTGGGACAAATACCACTTCTGTTTACCTTCCGAACCAAGGAGGAGGGCGGACAATGCAGTATTTCTGATATGGATTACATCCGGCTCAATTCCTTTGTCGCACAGCACCATCTGGCAGATGCCCTTGATGTCGAATTGTTTCGCGGCAATGAGGTCGTGCGCACAATCGTTGCAAAGGCGCATACCAATCACACTGCCGTTGTCATTTCCAATCACAACTTCACGCAGACACCGACGCAGGAAGAAATCGTGTCGCGATTGCAGCGCGCCGAACAGCTCGGCGGAGATATTTTGAAAATCGCCGTCATGCCGCAAAACGCACAGGATGTCATCACATTACTGGCGGCAACCGAGCAGGCACATCGTCTTTGTGTCCAGCCGCTCATCACCATGTCCATGGGACAGCAGGGCATGATCAGCCGCGTTGCCGGAGAAACCTTTGGCTCTGCCGTCACCTTCGGCGCAGCTGGTGTCGCATCTGCCCCCGGGCAAATGCCCGCAGACGCGCTGGAGCAGATTTTACGCTCTCTGCACGGTGCTCAGGAAAAATAGACCAAACAGCCCCTTTCAACTCCAACGAATGGTAAACACTGATATTTTATATTTTCCTTGACTTCTTACCACCGAAGGAGTATACTCGTCCAAGACAGTTCATTTGCACCATCCTGTCTATAAACAAAACTAGGGCTGTTTGCACAATTACTGTACGATTATTGCGCAGGCATTCCTACATTGGGATGCCTGCTTTTTTATAAAAAAGGAGACTCGTTATGTACCGATTAAAAACGGAGCATTCATTTGACGCTGCCCATTTTCTCGCAAACTATCAGGGTAAATGTCATAACATCCACGGTCACCACTGGCGGGTTGTTTTGGAAGCGGAGGGTGCGGAGCTGAACAGCGATACGCAGCAAGATGGTATGCTTGTCGATTTTGGTATTCTCAAGCAGGATCTCCGCAGCGTCGTCAATGAATTTGATCACACATTGATTGTCGAGTCCGGTTCTCTCTCCCCTGCACTGTGTGAGCTTCTCCGCAGGGAGGATTTTTCCGTAACGGAAGTTCCGTTTCGACCGACTGCCGAACGCTTTGCCCGTTACTTCTTTGACCGCATGACGGCTTGCGGCTATTCCGTCTACCGCTGCATGGTCTACGAAACCGAAACAAACTGCGCGGAATACCTTCGCGAAGGGGGCGAGGGAGTATGATCACCTTTCCCGTTGTCGAGCTATTTACCAGTATCAATGGCGAGGGCGTTCTTGCCGGACAGTTGGCGGTTTTTGTTCGATTTCAAGGCTGTAATTTGAATTGCTCCTACTGCGACACGCAGTGGGCAAACCAAGTGGACGCGCCGTTTACCCCAATGACCGCCGAACAAATTCGCGATGCCATTCTTGCGACAAACATCCGCTTGGTTACGCTCACCGGCGGCGAACCGTTGTGTCAGCCACAGCTGCGCGAGCTGCTCCTGCTTCTGTCGCAGGATACAACCTTGCATATGGAGATCGAAACCAATGGCAGCATGGATCTCACTCCCCTGCTCAATATTCCCAATGTGACATTCACAATGGACTACAAGCTGGCAGGCAGTGCGATGGAATCACACATGCGCCTTTCCAATTTCGCACTGCTTCGCCCACAGGATACCGTGAAATTTGTTGTCAGCAGTCCGGATGACCTCCAACGCGCACGGGAGATAATCTCTCACTATGAATTAACAGAGCGCTGTCATGTCTATCTCAGTCCGGTCTTTGGAAAAATTGATCCGGCGGACATTGTAGCCTATATGACAGAACACACGATGAATCGCGTCACGCTTCAACTCCAGATGCATAAGGTGATCTGGAATCCCAACGCCCGCGGTGTGTAAACAGGCAAACAAAAAACAAAGGAGGAGCAAGCTATGGCTATTGATACCGAAGCTGTTAAAACACATATCCGCGGTTTACTCGTCGCCTTGGGCGATGATCCGGATCGCGAGGGATTAAAGGATACGCCCGACCGCGTTGCCCGCATGTATCTCGAAGTCTTTGAGGGAATGCAGTATACCAACGAAGAGATTGCGCAAATGTTCGGCAAAACCTTTCAGGATGAAATGGATTTTGTCACCGATTCGCAGGACATGGTCGTTGTGCGCGATATTCAATTGTTCAGCTACTGTGAGCATCACATGGCACTTATGTATGATATGACGGCAACCGTTGCGTACATTCCAAACGGAAAGGTGATTGGTCTGAGTAAAATCGCACGCATTGCAGATATGGTATCCAAGCGTCTGCAATTACAGGAACGCATCGGCAGTGATATTGCACAGATTATGCAGATGGTCACTGGTTCGGAAGATGTCGCCGTCCTGATTCAAGGCTCACACAGCTGTATGACCGCCCGCGGCATTCGGCAGACCAATGCAAAGACCACCACAACCACTCTGCGCGGCAAATTCCGCACCGATGCCGCATTGCAGTCTCAGCTGCGCGGTTAAAAGGAGCACTTAAATGAAAGCACTTGTATTATCCAGCGGCGGCGTTGACAGTACCACCTGTCTTGCCCTCGCTATCGACCGTTACGGCAAGGAAAATGTCACCGCCTTATCCATCACCTATGGACAAACACACAAAAAAGAGGTGGAATCCGCCCGTGCCGTTGCTCACCATTACGGCATCGAGCTGTTGGAATTGAATCTCTCCGAGATTTTCCGCTATGATACCACCTGTTCCTTGCTCACCGGCTCAGATGCTAAAATTCCGGAAGAGTCGTATGCCGAACAGCTCAAAAAGACCAACGGCAGTCCGGTTTCCACCTATGTACCATTTCGCAACGGTCTGTTCCTATCCAGCGCCGCCAGCATTGCACTGTCCAAGCATTGCGAGGTTATCTTCTATGGTGCGCACAGCGATGATGCCGCCGGAAACGCATACCCTGATTGCAGCGACGCGTTCAATAATGCTATGAATGAGGCAATCTATCTTGGCAGCGGCAAGCAGCTGCGTATCGAAGCGCCATTTGTCAAGATGAATAAAGCGGAGGTCGTCGCGCTCGGTCTTAAGCTCAAGGTTCCATATGAGTTGACCTGGAGTTGCTACGAGGGTCATGAGCACCCGTGCGGTGTCTGCGGTACCTGCCGTGACCGTGCCGCAGCATTCGCCGCAAACGGCGTTGCCGACCCCGCACAGAAAGGAGAGCACACATGACCGGAAGAACCGAAACCGAAGGCATTACCTTGCTAGGCAACCAACACACAAAGTACCGCGATGATTATGCACCAGAGGTTCTGGAAACCTTCCTCAACAAACATCCGGATCGCGATTATTTTGTTAAATTCAATTGTCCGGAGTTTACCAGCCTGTGTCCGATTACCGGACAGCCGGACTTTGCCACAATTACAATCTCCTATGTTCCCGGTGAGCGCATGGTGGAGAGTAAATCGCTCAAGCTATATCTATTCAGCTTCCGCAATCACGGTGACTTTCACGAGGACTGCGTCAATATCATTATGAACGATCTGATTGCTTTGATGCAGCCAAAGTACATTGAAGTCTGGGGTAAATTTACTCCCCGCGGCGGCATCTCCATCGACCCGTATTGCAACTATGGCAAACCAAACACCAAATGGGAACAGGTCGCCTGGAATCGTCTCTCCAACCATGATCTGTATCCGGAAAAAATAGATAACCGTTGAGACACAAAAGCCAGAATCCTATACCGGATTCTGGCTTTTGCCGTTATTTTGTTTACTGCATATTCTGCTCGTATGCTTCAATCATCTTCTTGACCATCTGACCGCCGATCGAACCCGCCTGACGAGCGGTCATCTCGCCATTGTAGCCGTCCCTCAGATCAACGCCTACCTCGCGAGCCGCCTCCATCTTAAAGCGATCCATTGCGGCACGAGCCTGCGGTACATTCAGTTCATTGCTCTTGTTCGACATAATCGTTTCTCCTTTTCATGCGGTTCGTTTTCTGTGATAGTAGTATGTGCGGAATTACCGCTCCTATGCGAAAAAAACGTCGAAAAAGAAACGTAAAAAATGCCGTACATGGAAATCCATACATACCTTTGATAGGGCTTGACCGTTTCTGTTTATGATGTCATGTGATGTTTCCATTCCTCTGCCTGCTCCAGCAGTTCCTCCGCATTACGCAGTGAGGTTTCCGTAACCTCCGTACCGGAGATCATGCGTGCCAATTCTTCGCTTCGTTCCAATCCCTCCACCGGCTCTACGCTCGTGAAGGTTCGTTCGGTCAGAACATTCTTTTGAATCAGCAGATGATGATCACCCATCGCCGCGATCTGCGGCAAGTGCGTAACGCAAAGCGTCTGCTTGGCACGTGAAATGTTGCTCAGCTTCTGTGCAATTTTCTGCGCTGCACGACCGCTGACGCCGGCATCAATCTCATCAAAAATCCATGTGCCAACGTCCTCTGCGCTGGCAAGGACATTTTTAATCGCCAGCATAATGCGCGACAGCTCACCGCCGGACGCAATCTTAGACAGCGGCTTGACCGGCTCGCCCGGATTGGTTGAAATTAGAAACCGAACGGTATCCATACCGTTCGTATTCAGCTTCGTATGCGGCTGAATATCAATGCACAAGCGTACCTTTTCCATATTGAGATCCGCCAGCTGCTGTTCAATTGCCTTTTCCAACACGCGTGCTGACGTGCTGCGAAGCTCTGACAGCTGCGAGGCCAGATCTCTCGCCTGCTGCAAAATTTCATTGTACTCCGCAACCAGTGTCTCCTTATGATCTTCTGCGTTCTCTAAAATATCCAGCTCCGATGCCGCCGAGTCACAATATGCCAGCACATCCTCTACGGTTGAACCATATTTGTGCTCCAGACGATAGATAGTATCCAAACGGTTATCAATTTCCTCCTGCTCTGCCTCTGAAAAATCAACATTCAGCGCAAAGGCAGAAACCGCCGCCGCAAGATCCTCCGCGAGATAGTGCAGTTCGCTTGTGCGCTGATTCAGCGCATTCATTTGTTCCGAATAGAACGCGATCTCTGCCATGACTTCCATCACACGGCTGATCTTTGCACACGCGCCTTCCTCCTCTTCTGTTCCGGACAGCATACAGTTCGCCGTATTCATCGCAGCCGCCAGCTTTCCGGCATGCTCAAAAAACTGCTTGCGCTCCTTGAGTTGCGCTTCTTCCCCCGGTTGGAGCTGTGCCGCTGCAATCTCGTCAAACTGATAGCGAAGCATATCAATGCGCTGCGCACGCTGCTGTTCGCTGTGATCCAGCTCCCGGATCTGCTGACGCAGCTCAAACAACCGATGATACAGCGGTCGGAACTGCTCCAGCAGCTCTGCCGCACCGCAAAACCGATCGAGAAATTCAATATGATATTCATCCTGCATCAGCTTCTGTCCGTCATGCTGACCGTGAATGTTAATCAGGTACGGACTGAGCTGCCGTAAAACCGATGCCGCCACCGGCTTCATATTCACGCGGCAGACACTGCGTCCGGACGTGCTCAGCTCACGCTGGATGTGCACAGACTTTATATCCTCTCCATCCAGACCAAGCGCTTCAATCTGCGCTTGCAGCTCCGGTGCAATGTCCTCAAACACCGCACTGACAAAACCCTTTTTCGCACCGCTGCGAATCAGTTCCTTGCTGGTACGCTGTCCCATAATCGCACCGATGGAATCAATAATCATAGATTTACCTGCGCCGGTTTCGCCCGTCATCACCGTAAATCCGGGCTGGAATACAATATCCGCCTGTTCAATGACTGCAATATTTTCAATATGGAGAAGGCTCAGCATGTCAAACTCCTTATTTCAAAATTTCTCGTGTATCTTCTGCCATCGACAACGCGCTTTCCGTGTCGCGCATAACGATAAACACCGTATCATCGCCTGCCAGCGTGCCGACTACCTGCGAAATGCGCATGGAATCAATCGCCATCGCCGCCGCAGAGCCAAGACCGGGCAGTGTTTTAATCACGACCATATTCTGCGCGCTGTCAATGCTCGTCACACATTCACGGAAGATATTGCGCAGGCGTCCGGAAAAGCTGGTTTCTCCCTCTTTTCCCGATGTCGTATAATAATATCTTCCTGTCGAAGACAATGTTTTTACCAGACGCAGCTCTTTGATGTCGCGCGAAACGGTAGCTTGCGTGGTATCATATCCCAGCTCACGCAGCCGCGCAGACAATTCCTCCTGCGTTTCAATTTCATAATGTTCAATTAGATCCAGAATTTTCGCCTGTCGTTGAAATTTCATAACACCCTCAATCAGATCGAAAGCTTGTCATTCAGCAAGGAATAAAAGCTCTTTCCCTTGACACGAATCAGCTTTGTGTTGTACTGCGCTTTGCGTATGTAAACCTCGTCCCCGCTTTGCAGCTCAAAGCTCTTGCGCCCATCTCCCGAAACCAAAATGGAAGCATCATTAAAAAAGCGCGGAATAACGCAGATTTCGCGATGCGGAGCGAATACAAACGATTTGGCGGTACCGCTGTGCGGGCAAAGCGGTACTACGGAAATATTCTCCGCAGACGGCTCAATGATCGGTCCGCCCGCCGCCAACGAATATGCCGTCGAGCCTGTCGGTGTCGAGACAATCACGCCATCTCCGTGCAGCGAACACACCGGTGTTCGGTCGCACAAAATATCCAAAAGGCTAATGCGGAAAATCGAACCGGTCTTAATAATCGCCTCGTTCAGGGCGATTGTTTTATACGCCACCCGCTCCTTGCGGATGACCTCAATGCTCAGCATCATACGGCTGTCGGTAAAATATTCCCCTGCAAACACCTTGCGGATGAGCGGCAGCTCCGGAAATTCCAACTCGCTCATAAAGCCAACGTGCCCCAAGTTGATTCCCAAAATCGGTACATGCCGCACTGCGGCATATTGTGCCATTGTCAGAATTGTGCCGTCTCCGCCCAGCACAATAACAAAGTCCGCTTCTAACATTCCCTGATCCGTTGGCAGGACACGGAAGTCGTCTGTCTTTAATCCCATCTCCAGCGCACGTTCCGGAAGAATGACCTGTGCACCGCAGTTGCGGACAACGTCCGCAGTTTGACGAACTGCCAGCGCCATTCCCTCTTTTCCGGTATTCGGCCAGATCATGACATTGCGAATGGTTGTTGTTGTATTGTTCATGACTTATCAAGTTCTCCATGGGCTTCTGCAACCAATGCGTCAAGGTCAAGCTCCGCATCCTGTCCGTCCCGCCCTAAATATCCTAAAAACTCAATATTTCCTTCCGGTCCGCGAATCGGCGAGAAGGTAAGATTATAAACCACGAACCCGGCATCGTGCGCATTCTGAACAAATGCCCCCAGAACCTCTCGAT
>CAVBHI010000051.1:0-2016 GCA_963595115.1 bacterium | reverse complement strand
AATTAGCGCCGCCCACCATTCTCTTCCTCGCCCACAGCTAACCACCAGAACACCCATCGGCCATGCTACGATACACCCTGCCGTCAGCACGCTCTGTCTTAGCGAATAAACGGCATAATCTCGCGTCAACAGCTCGGAAAGCTGATTCATATATGCCGTATCATTCTGCGGAATATGCATTCCGGTAAACGATCCTGCCACCATTCCGCACAGCAAGACCGAAACGGCAAAAACAAACATTGGAGAGTGACACACCCTCCGTGCATCAAAAAAGCTGAGAGCACCCCGTTTCATCGCAGAACCCCTTTCTGCTACCAGAGTATTCTCAGCTCTTTTCCTTTATTCCTTTGTCCGTCGGTTTTAATTCTCCGCCTCTTCGATCAGCTCCGCCGCCTTTAAGTAAATGGCACATTCCAGCCGCTTTTTTTGCAGCTCACAGCCCATCTCATACGGATCCTTCAGATTGCCATTCATATTAAAGTTTGCCGCCGCACAGCCGCCGGAGCAATAGAATTTTGCCCAGCAATCCTGACATTTTGGTCGGCTGCATACATTCAGCGACGAGAATTGTTCGGAAATATCCATATCCAATGTACCGTCAAACACATTTCCCTGACAGAACTCCGGATGTCCGACAAACTGATGGCATGGATAAATCTCACCGTCCGGCGTAACCGCAACATATTCATAGCCGGCGCCGCAGCCGCGCAGACGCTTAATAACGCACGGACCCTGCTGCAAGTCCACCATGAAGTGGAAGAAATTAAATCCTTTTCCTTCCTTCCGACGCTTCTGCATGATGTCCACCAGCTTTTCGTATTCCTCACCGATACGGGGCAGATCCTTCTCGCTGATGTCATAGCCACTGCCCGGCTCGCTCGTAACCGGCTCTACCGACAGCTGATCAAAGCCCTCATTGGCAATCGCCAGAACGTCATTGGAGAAATCCAAGTTTTTGCTGGTAAATGTACCGCGAACATAGTAATCGAGGTCTTTATCACGCTGAGAGACCAGTTTTTTGAATTTCGGCACAATAACATCATAGCTGCCGCAGCCTCCGGCGGTCGGACGCATTTCGTCATTCACCGAACGGCGTCCATCCAGCGACAGCACACAGTTATCCATGTTTGCATTGATGTAATCAATATTCTCATCATTCAGCAGCAAGCCATTCGTTGTAATGGTAAAGCGGAACTTCTTATTCTTTTCTTTTTCTAACGAACGCGCATATTCGACCGTGCGTTTAACAGTATCCATTGCCATCAGCGGTTCGCCGCCAAAGAAATCAATTTCAATATTCCGACGCTTGCCCGATCGCTCAATGACAAAATCAATTGCCTGCTTTGCCACATCAAAATCCATGATTTTTCGTCCCGTGCCGAAATCACCGGTCGAAGCAAAGCAATACTTGCACCGCAGGTTACAGTCATGTGAAACATGCAGACACAGCGCCTTGATCGGTGCTTCTGACGGAATGGCAGACGCAATATCAATATAATCGTCATCCGCAAACAGATAACCATTCTGCTCCAGTTCATACAGCTCTCGATAGGAATCGCGCAGCTGCTCCTCCGAGAACGTATCCTTCAGACTCAGCAAAATATCCTCCGGACATTCCTCCGTCATTCCCGGCGCTACGACCGCCGACAGCGCATACGCTGCGTCATCCACGACATGTACCGAGCCGCTATTAATATCCATGAGGATATTTACGCCTTTCATAGAAAAACGATGTATCATTGTATGATTCTCCAGTCAAAAAATTTCGAGGCTGACAAATGTCAGCCCCGATCTGTGCTGTTATACAAGGAAAAGTTTAGTCCTTGTCATGCTCACACTTCTGGTTTGCAACCGTGCAAGAAGTCTTGCAGGCAGACTGACAGGAAGTCTGGCATTCACCACATCCGCCGGAGCATGCCGTTTCCTTCAGCGTGCGGGAATTCAGAGTCTTGATATGAGTCATCATAATGACCTCCTTCCGTTTTGATATTATTTCCGTTTTGTCCGAAGCAACGT
>CAVBHI010000050.1:0-8960 GCA_963595115.1 bacterium | reverse complement strand
ATTCTCACCAGCTTGTCAAGAACTTTTTTCATTCTTTTCAAACTTTTTTGAATCCACACTGACGCTTTCGCATCAGCAACTTATTTAGAATATCACATTCAGTCGCTTTTGTCAACAACTTTTTTCGCTTTTTTCATTCTTTTTTCTCAAAGCCTTGCAATATTTCTCAAGAGTGAATTAATCATATCATTCTTTTCGCCGCTTGTCAATCATTTTTTTGCAAAAAATGAACCTTATTCCGGATATATCAGCCTTTTCTTTGACCAGTCCTCCAGTACGCCGCACATCATCTCCGCAACCTTTTTCGCACCCGCCAGATCATGATCCAAATAATTGCCGCATTCCGCCTTTCCTGCGCCCGGAATGTCTCCCTCAAATGAAACAATAAATGCCATGGATTCCCGAACCAAACGAATCGCTGTTTCCGGCGACATGGTATCGCGCACCAAAAAGTAAAATCCCGTCCGACATCCCATAGGACCGACATAAATCACCTCATCGCTGTGCGGTGTATTGCGCACATAAGTCGCAAACAGGTGCTCAATCGTGTGTGCCGCCCCCGTTGTCAGATACGTTCCCTGATTCGGCTTCATCATACGAATGTCGTAGGTGACAACATCTCCGTCTATGCGCGAGGTATACATTCCCTCTGTCAAAACATCGTGATTAATGCAAAAGCTCGCTATGCGTTTCACAACAATTCCTCCTCGTTTACGTCTTTTCAGCTTATTATACGATATTTTTGTTGACGAATGCAACCCCGCTCCACTATACTGATACCAGTTTTTTTATTGGAGAGGAGTGTAACACAACATTATGACATGGGGTATTTTAGGTGCACTGGACGCAGAAATCGCGTTGATTCGTGAGCAAATGACCATCGAATCCGAGGAAGCGCGCTTTGGCACAACATTTTATCGCGGAACAGTCCATGGACAGTCCATTGTGCTGGTCTGCTGTGGTGTCGGCAAGGTCAACGCTGCGGTTTGCGCCGCCTACGTTCTCGGCACGCTGGGCGCAGACTGCATCATCAATGTCGGCATTGCCGGAGCTATGGCGCACGGCCTGCATATGCTCGACGTTGTTATCAGTACCGAGGTCGGTTTTCACGATCAGGATGCCGTTATGCTGAAATATTATCCGGCAACCGCCTTTTTTCCTGCCGATTCTGCACTTGCCGCGCTGTGTGAGCGCGCCTGCGCCGCCATCCCGCGCTTACGCGGCAAGTACCATCACGGGCGTATTGTATCCGGTGACCAGTTCGTCAGCGAATCCGCCGTCAAGCAGTCCATTAACGAGCGCTATGCGCCCGCCTGCGTTGAAATGGAGGGCGCTGCCATCGGTCATGCCGCCTTTATGTACGAAAAGCCGTACTTAGTCATCCGCACCATGTCGGATGCCGCCGATGATGACGCCGATGAAACCTATGACAACTTCATTGACGACGCCGCAAAGACCTCCGCAGAGATCATTCTAACGATGCTCTCTCTGGCAGAGTAACTCCCACAAAGCAAAAACCCTCGACCGGATCGCTGTCTGCCAGCCGTCCCGTCGAGGGTTTTGTTATGTTTGATTTCGCTTGATTTCGTCCCAGTACGCCTTGGCGCGCTGTTCCGTCTTATTCGAGCCATATTCATAATAGACCGCGTCTTTGAGCGTGTCTGGCAGATATTGCTGCTTCACCCAGTGATTCGGGTAGCTGTGCGGATACTGATACGTCAGCGCCCGCCCCATCTTTTTCGCGCCGGAATAATGTCCGTCCTTGAGATGCGCCGGAATATCGCCGGATTTTCCTGCTCGGATGTCCGCGATCGCCGCATCAATCGCGCAAATGGCGCTGTTTGACTTCGGCGCAGTTGCCAGCACGAGTACCGCCTGCGCCAGTGGAATGCGCGCCTCCGGCAAACCAAGCTGAAATGCCGAATCCACGCAGGCTTTGACAATCGCCGCCGCCTGCGGATACGCCATGCCGACATCCTCCGATGCCATGACCAACAGCCGACGTCCGGCAGAGATCAGATCTCCCGCCTCCAGCAGCCGCGCCAAATAGTGCACCGCCGCATCCGGATCCGAACCGCGCACCGATTTCTGAAATGCAGACAAAATATCGTAATGCTGATCCCCATCGCGGTCATAGCGCATATTCGAGCGCTGCGCCGCCATCTGTGCGTCCTCCAGCGTCACCACGCCGTCTCTCGCCGCACTGCACAGGACTTCCACCGCATTCAACGCCTTGCGCACATCGCCGCCGCATGCCGATGCAATGTATTCGCATACCGCATCACTTGCCTGCGTATGCGGCTCACACAGCGCAAATCCGCGCCGTACCGCCGGAATCAAATCCACCGCCTCCAGCGGTTTGAATTCAAACACCGTGCTTCGACTCAAGATTGCGTTATAGACATAAAAATACGGATTTTCCGTCGTAGATGCAATCAGGGTAATGCGTCCATCCTCGATGAACTCCAGCAGCGACTGCTGCTGTTTCTTATTAAAATACTGGATCTCATCCAGATATACCAACGCGCCATTGGGCGCAACCAACGTTCCCAGCTCGTCAAAGATCTGACGAATATCCGCAGTGCTCGCCGTTGTGGCGTTCAGCCGATACAGCTTTCGGCTGGTTTCACCCGCGATAATGGATGCCACTGTGGTTTTGCCAACGCCGGATGGACCATAAAAAATCATATTGGGAATCGTCCCGCTCTCAATGATGCGGCGCAGCAGTCCGTTCTTACCAAGAATATGCGACTGACCGACCACATCCCCCAGCGAGTTCGGGCGAATCCGGTCGGCCAGAGGCTGATACATAGTATTTCTTCCCTATTTTTTAGTACAGCGGGAACTGCTTGCAGATCTCGCCGACACCGGCACGAATCGCATCCGCCTTGTTCTCAAAATCGAAAATGGCATCTGCAATAAATCCGGCAATCTTGTCCATTTCCGGCTCCTTAAAGCCACGGGTCGTAACCGCCGGCGTGCCCAGACGAACGCCCGAGGTGACAAACGGGCTGAGCGGCTCATTTGGAACCGTGTTCTTGTTGGCAGTGATGTATACCTCATCCAGACGGTTTTGCAGCTCCTTGCCGGTGATGCCCGTGTCGCGCAGGTCAACCAGCATCAGATGGTTGTCCGTGCCGCCGGAAACCAGCTTCACACCGCGCTTCATCAGTCCCTCTGCCAGCGCCTGCGCATTCTTGCGAACCTGAACCTGATAATCCGTAAACTCCGGCTTGAGCGCTTCGCCAAAGCATACCGCCTTTGCCGCGATGATGTGCATCAGCGGACCGCCCTGCGTACCCGGAAAAATCGCGGAGTTGAACTTCTTTGCCAGAGCCTCATCGTTGGTCAGGATGCAGCCGCCGCGCGGTCCGCGCAGGGTTTTGTGCGTCGTCGTCGTAACCACGTCTGCGTACTCCATCGGATTCATGTGCTCACCGGCAGCAACCAGACCGGCGATATGCGCCATGTCAACAAACAGGTACGCGCCAACCTCCTTGGCGATCTCTGCAAACTTATCGAAATGAATCGCACGCGGATAAGCAGAAGCGCCTGCGATAATCATCTTCGGTTTGTGCTCCAGCGCCTTCTGACGAACGTCCTCGTAATCAATATAGCCTTCGTCATCCACGCCGTAGGCTACCATATTGTACAGCTTACCGGACTGGTTTGCCGGAGAACCATGAGTCAGATGTCCGCCGTTGTCCAGGCTCATGCCCAGAACCGTGTCTCCCGGCTGACACAGCGCCTGATAAACTGCCATGTTTGCCTGTGCGCCGGAGTGCGGCTGAACATTGGCAAACTTTGCGCCAAACAGCTGACACACACGCGCAATCGCAATGTTCTCCACAATGTCAACGCACTCGCAGCCACCGTAGTAGCGCTTGGACGGATAGCCCTCTGCATACTTGTTGGTCAGAACCGTGCCCATTGCCGACATAACTGCCGGAGATACGATATTCTCCGAGGCGATCAGCTCAATATTTCTGCACTGACGGTCATATTCCTTGCGAATCGCAGCGCCAACGTCCGGATCGACACTGCTGATGAAATCCATATTATCTTCAATTCTGCGTGTTTCAGCCATATTTATCCCTCCATAGGTCGAAGATGAAATCAGTTAAGTCTATTAAATCAGGATTTTCGGCTATTTTCAAGATGATTTTCCTCCATTCCTGTTTTTTCCCCTTCCTGCCTTACATTCGTTTGATATTCTGTTGAAACTTTGTGCAGTTTTTTCTCACGTTTTGTGCAGTTTTGGCGCACCAATTTTCCACTTTCCACTGCTCTCTATTTTGCCTCGCCGGAAAATATGGTATACTGTTCCTACTCGCATCCGGAGCGTGCCGCCGCCCCTCCGGATGCCGCATTCCACCCCAAGGAGGCTGATTGCATTGACACCCAAAGAACGTGCCGAACGTGCCGTTGTCCTGCTGGAGCAGGAGTATCCGGATGCCATCTGTGCATTGACGTATCAAAAAGATTATGAGCTGCTGTTTGCCACCCGCCTGTCGGCACAATGTACCGATGCCCGCGTCAACATTGTCACACAGGAGCTGTATCGCGTATTTCCCACCCTGGAGTCCTTCGCGCACGCCGACGCTGCCGACATCGAAAAAATCATTCGTCCGTGTGGGCTGGGCAATTCCAAGGCGCGGGACATCCACGCCGCCGCCCAGTACCTGCTCGACCATCACAACGGTGTTGTGCCAAGCACAATGAAGGAGCTGCTGCGCATTCCCGGTGTCGGGCGCAAGACGGCAAACCTCATCCTCGGCGATATTTTTCATCAACCCGCTATCGTTACGGACACCCACTGCATCCGCCTGTCCAACCGCATTGGTCTGGTAGACGGCATCAAGGAACCGGGCAAGGTGGAAAAAGCGCTCCTCCCCATCATCCCGCCGGAGGCATCCTCCGATTTCTGTCACCGTCTCGTCCTGCACGGGCGCGCCGTCTGCACCGCCCGCAAGGCACACTGTAACGAATGCTGTCTGGCGGAAATCTGCAAAACCGCTCAGGAGCACGCGGTCTGATCGCGGCACACGCCAAGAGAGAAGCCGCATCTCTCTCCTTTGTGATACAATCGTCTTGCGCAATATGCATTTCTTTTGTAATACAATAGTAATATCAAAACATATACAGCGAAAGGGTATCCAAACAAATCATGAGAAAATTCAAAATCCCCAATATTCCAACCACCGAATCCAAGAGCATTCGATTTCCGGTGGACGTGATCTCGCGGGTAGAGGAGGCAATCCGCGGCACCAACTGCACCTTTTCCGCCTTCGTTGTGGAGGCTGTCCGCGTTGCGTTGGAAAACCTCAACGAGGATGACGGCGATGATGCGCTCTAACCCTCCTGCTCCTCTCTCCGCAGAAGCAATATCACATAGGACAGCAAAAGCCTGTGCTTTTCGCCGTCCTATTTTGCTAGAACGCATCCTCCGCGTTTCCCCACAAGCCAATCAAACGGAAAGGCACACTGCAAAAGCTCCCTCTGCCATCTGTCCGGCAGAGGGAGTCCCCATTCGTCTATTTTCTTCTGTTACGGTACAATAACCGTCTTACCCGCACTGATTCCGCTCTGGTATATCTTTGTGCCAGACTTCTTATACGCCGTCATCCGAACGGTAATCTGCTCACCCGAAGGCAGACCCGCAAATCTGCCGACCGTGTACTGGTTCGTCGGCACTTCATAGAGCGCATACAGTCCGCCGTCAGATTCAAAGAGACCGACATAATATCCGTCTGCCTTCTTGTTTTTCTTCCACTTCACCTGTATCTCTCCGGCGCCCACGTTCGTAACCGACTGGATCGTCACACGCGTCAGGCGAATCATGCTCTTGACCGACGACGCGCTGCTCCGTTTCGTGCCGCGCACACCATAAACCTTGTACTTGTACTTTGTGCCGTTTGTCACGTTCGTGTCCTTCCACGATGTGCTGGTCGTGGTCTTGACCTTTTTATACGAACCGCCCGCCGTGCTGCGGTAGATTTCATACTTCTTTGCCAGTGGAAGCTTGTTCCACTTGACCTTGATATCATTCTTTCGGTTGCTCACTTCGAGACCGGTAATCTTTGCGTCTGCAATATTCCTCGTCACCGTCAGCTTTTTCGACGCCGAGCGACTTGTACCGTACAGCTGTACCACAATCTGCGTGGTTCCCTTGCTCTTTCCCTTGACCGTGCCGTGACTGCTCACCGTCGCCACCGCGCTCTTGCTGCTGCGATAGGTCAGGCTATCGTCTTCCGGAAGCCAGATAATGTTGTTCCATCCAAGATTGACCAGTCCCGCAACTGCCTTTGTACCTGTACCCACTGCCAGCTTGCTCTTTCCCAGTGCAACCATCATCTCGCCGAGGTAATCCTCGTTTGCCCGCACATAGGCGGCCTCTGCTACATCGCTCGGCTGACTTGCGCCATCACCCTCACCGTCTGCAAACACCTGTACCCAGCACGGCTTGCCGCCGGACTGCAAAAAGCAACCGATACCCACCGTCGTATAGCTAGCGTTCAAAATATTGGCACGGTGTCCGTCCGAATTCATCCAGCTATCCATGACGGACTCCGCCGAGGTCTGACCGGCAGCAATGTTCTCGCCCGCTGCGGATACCGAAATTCCGTACTCCGACAGAACGGAGAAGCAGCTATCTCCTGATGGGCGAGTGTGCGAAAAATACACCGCACACTCCGCCGCGCGGTGCATGGCAGCGGCATTGAGCGCTGTATCCACCGTTACCGGATTCAAGCCGTATTTCTGGCGTTCCTGATTAATGCGTTCCAGCACCTGATACGCCTGCGAATAGAAATATCCACCCGTCAGCGTTACGGTCAACGCCGTATTGGACTTCACGGATGCCGTCGCATCCTCTGCCGCAACAATACCATCCGTCGCCGCCGCGTCTCCAATTGTCATCTCCGTGGACGCCGAAGTGAATTCCGGCAGCTCCGCACTCTGGCTCTGCACCGCAGTCGTTTCCACCGCGCTGATCTCCTGGTCTGCCAGAGCACCCATTGGCAGCAGACAAATCGTCATTATTGCCGCCAGCGCCAGGCTCAGCAATTGTTTCTTTCCCTGTTTCATGAAACCACATCCTCCGTATTATGTGTCGGCATAGGAACGTTTTTTCCTATATATCGTATTATAACACGCATGACCAGTCTTTACAATTGACAGCATCCCAGTCGGGCATTATAATTAATTGAACACATTTTCGCAATGAAATCCGCCTTGCCCGAATCCCTTTCAGGCAGTCGGAGCACCGCATAGATTTCACAGAAAGAAGGATCTCCGATGTATCTTTTTAAGGACGCTCCGCGCAAGACCTATGAGCGCGACCAGCAGACCACCGATTTGGCGGCAGACATCATCTCCAACGTCCGTACCAATGGCGACGCCGAGCTTCTCGCCCTGACCCAAAAGTTTGACCATGTATCCATGGATTCCGTCCGCATCTCGGACGCACAGATTCGCGCCGCCTACGAGCAAGTACCGGAAAAGACAGTCGAAGCCATTCAGACCGCCGCCGCACAGATTCGCTTCTTTGCGGAAAAGCAGCTGGAGTGTCTCAAGCCACTGACCACCGCAACGCCGATTCCGGGCGTGACACTGGGACACCGCCTGATTCCGGTGGAAACCGTTGGCGCTTACGTTCCGGCCGGACGGTATCCGCTTCCCTCCACCGCTCTCATGATTGCCATTCCTGCCAAGGTTGCCGGTGTCAAGAACGTCGTTGCGTGCAGTCCGGTTTCCAAGGGCTGCGGTACGATTCATCCGGCGGTTCTGGTTGCGCTGGACATCGCCGGTGTCGATGAAATCTACTGCACCGGCGGCGCGCAGGCGGTCGCTGCCATGGCATTCGGCACGGAGAGTGTGCGCAAGGTCGATCTCATTGCCGGTCCCGGCAATCGCTTTGTGGTAGAAGCCAAGCGGCAGGTAATGGGTTCGGTCGGCATTGACAGCCTTGCCGGTCCGAGCGAGGTGCTTATCCTCGCGGACGGCTATGCCAATCCGGCGTTCACCGCCGCTGACCTGCTGGCGCAGAGCGAACACGACCTGAACGCCCGCAGCACACTGGTCACAACCTCCGAAGCGTTTGCGCAGAGGGTACTGGACTGCATGAAGGAGCAGGCTGCCGCTTTGCCGACCGGCGAGACGGCGATGCAATCGTGGAACGACAACGGCATGATTCTGATTGCCGCGTCGCTGGAGGAAGGCATTGCCCTGTCCAACGACATTGCACCGGAGCATTTGGAGGTTCACACGCACAATGCTGAGTCGGTTGCCGCTCGTCTGACCAACTACGGTTCGCTGTTTATCGGCGAGTACACACCGGTAGCCTTTGGCGACTACTGCTCCGGCACGAACCATACCCTGCCGACCATGGCAACTGCCAAATATTCCAACGGTGTCTGGGTCGGCACATTCCTCAAGACATCGTTTACGCAGCATATTTCCAAGCAGGGCTGCCGCAATCTGGCAGACACCTGTATGACGCTGGCAGAAACTGAGGGTCTGATGGCGCACCACAATTCCGTGCGCGTCCGTCTGGAGGACTGAGAGGAGAAGCCCATGGCAAGAATCAGCAGCGCAGAGCGCAACACCAAGGAAACCAAAATCAAGCTAACGCTGAACATCGACGGCACGGGTAAGACCGAGCTGGATACTGGCATCGGCTTTTTCGACCATATGCTGGACGGCTTCGCCCGCCACGGTCTGTTTGATCTGAACGTCCATGTGGACGGCGATCTCCACGTCGATTCCCATCACACCATTGAGGACACCGGTATTGTCCTCGGCGGCGCCATCAAGGACGCTGTCGGCGACAAAAAGGGCATTCGCCGCTATGGCTCGTGCATCCTGCCGATGGACGAGGCGCTTGTTCTGTGCGCGGTCGATCTGTCCGGACGCCCGTATCTGGTCTTTGACGGCGAATTCACCACCGATCGCTGCGGCGA
>CAVBHI010000049.1:0-5839 GCA_963595115.1 bacterium | reverse complement strand
GGCTGCTGTATGGCACGGGAAAGGAAAAGCTCGTGCTGCATGTCTCGCGTTTTTCCGGCGGAAAGATGGAGCAGACGTTTGAGGGCGTGATTTCCAACTTGGAGCGTCGATATGAAGAAACCACATCGGAATCCGTTCGTGCAGAAATTGAGGAAGCGATGAGCGAAGTTCCGTGCCCGAAGTGCAAAGGACGCCGCCTGCGTCCGGAGCTGCTGGCGGTCTTGATCGGCGGAAAGAACATTATGGAATTTTGCGAGATGTCCGTTTCGGATGAACTGGCTTTTATTCGTCATTTGCCGCTGACGGAGCAGCAGAGGCGCATTGCCGAACGAATCCTCAAGGAGATCGAGAATCGGTTGGGTTTTCTGCAAAGTGTTGGTCTGAATTATTTAACACTGGCGCGCTCGGCGGGAACGTTGTCCGGCGGCGAGAGCCAACGCATCCGATTGGCAACGCAGATCGGTTCTTCGCTGATGGGCGTGTTGTATATTCTGGATGAGCCATCCATTGGACTGCATCAACGCGACAATGATAAGCTGCTTGCAACGCTCAAGAACTTGCGCGATATGGGCAATACCTTGATTGTAGTAGAACACGATGAAGATACCATGTATGCGGCAGATCATATTGTGGATGTGGGACCGGGCGCCGGTATCCATGGCGGCGAAATCATTTTTGAGGGAGCAGTGGATGCACTCCTGAAATGTGAGAAATCCATTACGGGGCAATACCTGAGCGGCAAACGCCGGATTGAAATTCCGGAGGAACGGCGCAAGGGAAATGGCGCTTTTTTAACCATTACCGGCTGTCGGGAGAATAACCTGAAAAATGAGACATTTCGCATTCCCCTTGGTGTCATGACCTGTGTGACTGGTGTTTCTGGCAGTGGCAAATCGTCATTTGTCAATCAGATTTTGTATAAAAAGCTGGCAGCTGAGCTAAATCGCGCCAAGACCAAGGCGGGTACGTTTGATGAGATAAGCGGACTGGAGCATCTGGACAAGGTGATTTCCATTGATCAATCTCCGATCGGTCGCACGCCGCGTTCCAATCCGGCGACCTATACCGGTGTATTTCAAGACATTCGCAGCTTGTACGCCTCGACACAGGATGCAAAAATGCGCGCCTACGGTCCGGGACGATTTTCGTTTAATGTGAAGGGCGGACGGTGCGAGGCATGTCAGGGCGACGGTCTCAAGAAGATTGAGATGAGCTTTTTGCCGGATGTTTATGTTCCGTGTGAGGTGTGTGGCGGTACGCGGTATAACCGCGAGACGCTGGAGGTGCGCTATAAGGGTAAGAATATCAGTGACGTGCTGAATATGACAATTGATGAAGCTGTTGTTTTCTTTGAGAATATTCCGAAAATTGCACGTAAAATTCTCACCCTGCAGGAAGTGGGGCTTGGTTATGTTACGCTGGGGCAGTCTTCCACAACGCTGTCCGGTGGTGAAAGTCAGCGTGTAAAGCTGGCAACGGAGCTATCCAAGCGGGCGACGGGTAAGACAATGTATATTCTGGATGAGCCAACAACCGGACTGCACATTGCAGATGTACACAAGCTGACGCAGGTACTGCAAAAGCTGGTGGATGGCGGCAATTCTGTGGTTGTCATTGAACACAATCTGGATGTGATCAAGATTGCCGACCATATTATTGACCTCGGTCCGGAAGGCGGCGAGGGAGGCGGACATATTGTCTGCACCGGCACGCCGGAGCAGGTTGCCCAGTGCAAAAGCTCATATACCGGACAATATTTGGTAAAATATTTAAAGTGAATATCCATCCATGAGGCGGCTGCCTGCGCGGAGAAATCCGAGCAAGGGCAGCTGCTTTTTTCCTATTTAATCGGATATTTTGGGACAACCGTTGGCGTGTTTGATGGAAATAAACCGCGGAAGGGACACCAAGCGGCTTGTCTATTTTGCTGAAACAAATACTGTCATTTATCTGCGGTGTTCTTTAATGTATCGAAAAAGTTGTGGAAATAGCCAATAGCTAGGCGATAATGGTGTTTGCAGTTATAGTTATTTTGTTGTATAATATGTAGTGAATAAAAATATAATCGAGGAGCAGCAATGAAAATTAAAAAATGGAACATTGCCAAACCGGATGGCAATGCCGTGCATACCCTCGCAACGAAAGGAGGGTATCCCATTCTCGCTGCTGCCGTTCTGTGCTCTCGCGGTATGGATACACTGGAGAAAGCAGAGCAGTTTTTGAGAACGGATTTTGGTCAGTTGGGCGATCCGATGCTGTTGCCGGATATGGCGCGCGCGGTGGAGACCATTCAGACAGCGCTGGAGAATGGGGAGCGCATTGCCGTATTTGGCGACTATGATGTAGATGGTATCACATCGACCTGTGTGATGGTTCGTTATCTGCGCAGCCTGAATGCAGACTGCTTGTATTACATTCCGGATCGTTTGACGGAAGGCTACGGCTTGAATTGTGAGGCGCTGCAAACACTGCGCGATCAGGGAGTTTCCCTGATTATCACAGTCGATTCCGGCATTACGGCAATTGAAGAAGTTGCATTTGCACGCAAAATTGGATTAAAGGTCGTCATAACCGACCATCATGAATGTATTGACACGCTGCCGGAAGCAGAGGCAGTTGTCAATCCGAAGCGTCCGAACAGCGCGTATCCGTTTTCGGATCTTGCCGGTGTCGGCGTGGCGTTCAAGCTGATCTGTGCTCTGGCCGGTTCGGAGCATCTGCCGGAGGTGTTGGACGCCTATCTGGATTTGGTGGCAGTGGGTACGATTGCGGACGTTATGCCGCTATATGGCGAAAACCGCACGATTGTCGCCAATGGTCTGTGCTATCTGGCACAATCCGATAATCCGGGTTTACGGATGTTGATTCGAGAAGCCGGCGTGGAAGAAAAGCGCATGACCGCCGGCGTTGTCAGCTTTATACTGGCACCGCGTATCAATGCGGCGGGTCGAATGGGATGCGCGGATTTGGCAGCGGAGCTTTTTCTGACGGATAGCCTGTCGCGCGCTGCGGATATTGCCGCTCTGCTTTGCCAGCAGAATAAGGAGCGCCAAAACGCAGAAAATGCGATATTGAACCAAGCCTATGCGGTATTGCAGCGGGAGTATGATCCGGCGGAAGACCGTATTATTGTCCTTTGGGGAGAAGAATGGCATCATGGCGTAATCGGTATCGTGTCCTCCCGCATTTCGGATCGATACGGCTGCCCGACCGTTTTGATTTCCCTGGAGGGCGACCGCGGCAAAGGCTCCGGTCGGTCAGTGCGCGGGTTTAACCTGTTTGAGGCGTTGGAGCACAGCTCGGATTATTTGGAAAAGTTCGGCGGACATGCGCTGGCAGCGGGACTGACGATTGACCGAAAAAATCTGCCCGCCTTTAAGCAGAGCTTGTGCGAATACGCGAAGAAGAACATCTGTGAGGAGGATACCACGCCGGTCATCAACATTGACTGCATGATTCGTCCGGAGCATATCTCGATGGAGGCGATTCACGGTCTCCGTGTGCTGGAACCCTATGGCATGGGGAATGCAGAGCCGATTTTTGGTATGTGTGAGCTGACCGTAGAGGATATTACGCCAATTTCCAGTGACCGCCACCTGAAGATGACGCTCAGTAAGGGCGGGATGTTTTTTACCGCCATGCTGTTTGGTACCGGAACCGGTGGGTGCAGCGTTGTGCAGGGCAATGTGGTGGATGCGGCGTTTGGATTGGAAATCAATACCTTTCGCGGCAGAAGCACCATTCAGCTTATGCTCAAGGACATTCGCCTGAGCGGATGTGAGATGAAAAAGGATCATGCCCTGCTGACAAGCTATTCCATGTTTATTGATGGGAAGGCGATTACCCCGCATGAGGTGGATCGTTTGTATCCGGATCGGCGGGATTTGGTTTCCGTCTGGCGTCATCTGATTTCTCATCAGGAAAATTCACAGGTAACGGCGCCATATAATACATTATCGCGGCGTATTGAGTGGGAAAGCCGGAGAGACATCAACATTGGCAAGCTTTTTGTCTGTCTGGATGTGTTTTCGGAAAGCCGCTTGGTGAGCTATCATTTTAAGAACGGGCTGCTGACCATTCGTATGCTGCCCTATCAGGGCAAGGCGGACATCACAAAGTCGGTGGTTCTGGCAACTTTGCGCCAAATGAAAAATCGCAACGCGGCGACGTGAGCCGACTGCTTAGGGGTGATATTATGGACATGAAGACGAAAATTGATTTTTTAATCGAGCGGGTGGAAAAACAAAATCCCTCGGCGGATGTAAATAAAATACGCGCGGCGTATGAATGTGCCTCGAAAGCGCACGCAGGACAGCTGCGCAAAAGTGGCGATCCGTATATTATTCATCCGGTTTCTGTTGCGGAGATTATCGTTGAGATGGGACTGGACACGGATTCCATCTGTGCCGGATTGTTGCACGACTGTATTGAAGACACAAGCGTCGGCTATGAGAACATCGAAAAGCAATTCGGTAAAACCGTTGCAGAATTGGTAGACGGCGTAACGCGTCTGGGACAGCTGCGCTATTCCAAGGAACAGGAGCAGATGGAGGATCTGCGTAAAATGCTGATTGCGATGGCAAAAGACATTCGCGTCATTCTGATCAAGCTGGCAGACCGTCTGCATAATATGCGCACAATGAAGTTTATGCCGGAAAGCAAGCAGCGCTCCAAGTCGTTGGAGACAATGGAAATCTATGCGCCGATTGCTCACCGCTTGGGTATGCAAAAGGTTAAGTGGGAGCTGGAGGATCTGTCGCTGCAGCATCTTGACCCGATCGGCTATCAGGAGATCGTTGACGGCTTGAACCGGCAAAGCAGTGAGCATGAGAAGTTCCTTGAACGCATCAAGCAGACATTGAGCAAAAAACTGGATGAGGGCGGCATTCGCAACACCATTTCCGGTCGCGTCAAGCACGTGTACAGCATCTATCGCAAGATGTACTCGCAGAACAAGAGTATTGACGAAATTTACGACATCTGTGCGGTTCGTGTTATTGTAGATTCGGTTGCAGACTGTTATAATGTCCTTGGTTATGTACACGATCTGTACAAACCGATTCCGGGACGGTTCAAGGACTACATTTCCACACCAAAGCCGAATGGCTACCGTTCGCTTCACACGACGGTCATCGGACGTTCCGGAATCCCGTTTGAAGTGCAGATTCGCACGGTGGAAATGCATGAGATGGCGGAGTACGGCGTTGCCGCACACTGGAAGTATAAGCAGGGCATCAGCAAAAACGGCGGCGAGGAGACCTATGCGTGGATTCGCCAGCTGCTGGAGGCACAGCAGGACACGGAGGCGGAGGACTTTATCAAGAACATCAAGGTTGATCTGTTCTCGGATGAAGTATTCGTCTTTACGCCGAAGGGTGACGTTGTGAATCTGCCGGCGGGCGCAACGCCGATCGACTTTGCCTATGGCATTCATTCCGCTGTCGGCAACCGGATGATCGGCTGTAAAATTAACGGACGAATTGCACAGATTGATTATAACCTGCAAAACGGCGATATTGTTGAAATCCTGACCTCCAAGGAAACCCACGGTCCAAAGCGTGACTGGCTCAAGATGATCAAGACATCGGAAGCGCGCAACAAGATCAAGCAGTGGTTTAAGAAGGAATGTCGCGAAGAAAATATTGAGCGCGGAAAAGAGGATTTGGAGCGTGAGCTTCACGCGAACCTGCTGTACAATCATTTTACCGAGAAGCCGGAAATTCAACAGAATGTGCTCAATAAATTTAATTTTTCAACGTTGGAAGAGCTGTATGCGAGCATCGGCTACGGCGGCATCACGCTGACCAAGGTTATCAACAAGGTGCGCGATGAAGTGATT
>CAVBHI010000048.1:0-10962 GCA_963595115.1 bacterium | reverse complement strand
AGGTATTCCTCCTGCCGCCAGTAGCGGCTGTTGTGCCGACTGCGGAAGCCCGAACGGGCAAAATTGGAAATCTCGTAGTGCTCCATCCCTTGCTCCCGCGCGAGGGCGCACACCAGCAGATACCATTCCGCCTGTGTGTCGCCGTCCGGCAGGGCGGGACTTTCCCGTCCCAGCGGGGTATTCGGCTCCAGCGTCAGACCATAGCACGACAGATGCTCCGGCTTCAGCGCGAGCAGCGCCTGCACCGACCGGCGCAGGCTGTCCTCCGTCTGTTCGGGCAGAGCGTACATCAAATCCACGCTGATGTTGGCAAAGCCCGCCTGACGGGCACGGAAAAACGCATCCTGCGCCTGCGCGAACGTGTGAATGCGTCCCAGGCGGCGCAGCTCGGCATCGTCTGCCGACTGAATGCCCATCGACAGGCGGTTGACGCCCGCCGTAGAAATGCCGTGCAAAAATTCCTCCGTCATGGAGTCCGGATTGGCTTCGCACGTAATTTCCGCATCCGGCAAGACAGCATAGTATTCCCGCACCGTGTGCAGCACCTGCGCAATCCGCGCACCGCCCAGCAGGCTCGGCGTTCCGCCGCCGAAATAAATCGTGTCCACGGCGTAATTTTCGCACGACGGCGCACGCTGGCGCAGGCGCTGACACAGCGCGTCGGTATACGGCTGCCAGCACGTTTCCCGTCCTGCCAGCGAATAAAAATCGCAGTAGGCGCACTTTTTCGCACAGAACGGGATATGCAGATACAGCCCCAGCTTATTCTTCATCCAGCTTGAGCACTGCCATAAACGCCTCGGTCGGCAGCTGTACCGAGCCGAGACTGCGCATCTTCTTCTTGCCTTCCTTCTGCTTTTCCAGCAGCTTTTTCTTTCGCGTGATGTCGCCGCCGTAGCACTTGGCAAGCACATCCTTGCGCAGCGCCTTGACGGTCTCACGGGCGATAACCTTGCCGCCGATTGCCGCCTGAATCGGCACTTCAAACAGCTGACGCGGGATATTCTCCTTGAGCTTTTCGCAGATACGGCGGGCGCGTCCATACGCCTTGTCGCGGTGGACAATAAACGACAGCGCATCCACTGCGTCGCCGTTAAGCAGCAAATCGACCTTAATCAAGTCGCTCGGACGATAATCACAGATGGTATAATCCAGCGACGCATAGCCCTTGGTACGCGCCTTGAGAGCATCAAAGAAATCATAGATAATTTCACCCAGCGGCATTTCATAATGCAGCTCCGCCAGATTGGTATCCAGATATTGCATGTCCACATAGACGCCGCGCCGCTCCTGACACATCGGCATAATGTTGCCGACGAACTCCGGCGGGGTGATGATGGATGCCTTGACATACGGTTCACGCGCCTGGTCGATTTCCGCCGGATCGGGATAATCATGCGGATTGTCCACCATCAGCACCGTGCCGTCCGTCTTGACAAACTCATAGATAACCGAAGGCAGCGTCGTGACGAGGTCGAGATTGAATTCGCGCTCCAATCGCTCCTGAATAATCTCCATGTGCAGCATGCCGAGGAAACCGCAACGGAAGCCAAAGCCCAACGCCACCGAGCTTTCCGGCTCAAACGACAGCGACGCGTCATTGAGCTGTAATTTCTCCAGTGCATCGCGCAGATCGGGATATTTCGAGCCGTCTTCCGTGTAAATACCGCAGTATACCATCGGCTGTGCCGGACGGTAGCCCGGCAGCGCCTCTGCCGTCGGTGTTTCCGCATCCGTGACGGTATCGCCCACGCGTGTGTCCTTGACCTCTTTAATCGAGGCGGTGAAGTAGCCTACCTCACCGGCGCACAGCTCACCGGTCGACTCCATGCCGAGCGGACGCAGGTAGCCGCACTCCAGCACTTGAAATTCCGCGCCGGTCGCCATCATTTTCACGCGCTTACCCGGACGAATCGAGCCGTCAATCAGGCGCATATAGACGATGACACCGACATACGGATCATACTGGCTGTCGAAAATCAACGCCTTGAGCGGCGCATCCGGATCGCCCTGCGGTGCAGGGATGTTTTCGACAATATCCTTGAGCACAGCATCAATGTTGATGCCCATCTTCGCGGAGATCTCCGGCGCATCCATCGCGGGCAGACCGATGATGTCCTCCACCTCCTGCTTGACCTTCTGCGGGTCAGCGGCAGGAAGGTCAATTTTATTAATGACTGGCAGAATTTCCAAATCATTGTCCAGCGCCAGGTAGGTATTGGCAAGCGTCTGCGCCTCAATGCCCTGTGTGGAGTCCACAACGAGCACCGCGCCCTCACACGCAGCGAGCGAACGGGAGACCTCATAGTTAAAGTCCACATGACCCGGCGTGTCAATCAGATTCAGTTCATATACCGTACCGTCCTCCGCTTTGTATTCCATACGGACGGCACGCGCCTTAATCGTGATCCCGCGCTCCTTTTCCAAATCCATGTTATCCAGCAGCTGACTGGACATCTCGCGCTGCGTTACCGCTTTGCACAGCTCCAGCAGACGATCCGCCAGCGTGGATTTGCCATGGTCAATATGCGCAATGATCGAAAAATTGCGGATAAGTGATTGATCTTTCATACGTTTATACGTTCTCCTTACAGAATCACTGTCTATTCCATTTCAGTATGTAGTATAGCACAAGGAAGATTGCCCCTGCAAGAACAATGCAGGCGCTTCGGTAAATTTCACTTCCCCATGTCGAAGCTCCGGTACAGGCGAAACCGCGAACGATGAGGGATTATTTTTCCTTATGTTACAAAAACCAAATATTCCCCATCCTCCTATTGACATTTTAAGCATAATAAAGTATACTATCATCGCAAAGTGCAGATATACCAATATTCACCGTTTTATTTTGTATAATCTGCCAATTCCGCTTCGAGAGGGCGGAATCATTCCCAATTCATAGGTAAATCAAATCGCTCTGGTTACATTTCTGTTTCTAATTTGTTTCCGTTTTGTTATCTTATCGTACATTTGTGTGTGCGAATGCCATTTGTATCCTTTGTTGTTATACATTATTGTAATATCCGTGCGAAAGTTAAATATTTTTCCATCCCCCTATTGACATTTTAAGCAGAATAAAGTATACTATCATCACAAAGTGCAGATATACCAATATTCACCGTTTTATTTTGTACAATCTGCCGATTCCGCTTCGAGAGGTCGGAATCATTCCCAATTCATAGGTAAATCGAATTACTCTGGTTACATTTTTGTTTCTAATTTGTTTCCATTTTGTTATCTTATCGTACATTTGTGTATCCGGATACCATGTAATATTTTATTTCAATTCACGTATGTTGAAAAGGAGGTTCGATATGAAGCAATCATTCCGAACTCATGCTGTGGCTATTTTTCCTAAACGGAGGTGTATTTTATGAAACGTTTGAAGTTCAAGCAGCTGGTTGCCAGCTTGCTGCTGGGTGCGATGCTGGTCGGGGGAACATCAGCTTTCGCTGCAAAGGACTACCCCTATGATCCTCCTGTTGAGGTATATGTAGATCAGGTTTACGACACGACGCCCAAATCGGCAAAGCCGGACAACTATGCGAAGCAGTATAATCCCAACAAGAGCCGTATTAAGAACGTGCAGGTCGGTTGGTTTACGAACGACATAACCGATGAGGATTGTGCTATCCTCCACGTCAGCTGGACGGGTAAGAAGAATGCGAAGAAGAATGTCAAGTATTACGAAGCGCAGATCGGATTAGACAAGTACTATACCTTTTCTGAATATGTAACCACGAAGAAGAAGAGCTTTACGCTCAGTTCGAGAGCTTCCTGTGTATTCAAGCCGGGACTTCGCTCTTCCAAGAACAATACCTATCGGGTTCGTGTTCGCGCCGTATACAAGAAGGGGAAGCCAAGCAAGTGGAGCAAGACCGTGCGTATTACTCCGACTATGGACAATCGAATGTCTTCGGATGAGATTAATAAAATCACGAAATACAAGTGATTTACGAGTGATATGCAATTGTATATGCCAACGCACCTCAGCGTTTCCGCTGGGGTGCGTTTTTCGTCCGCTTATTATAACATATCACGCCGTTTTTTTTGCAGCAAATCCAAGGCAGCCCATTCCGCATGTTGCCGCCGCAAGAATTCCCAACAGCATATACGCCGAGGAATCCGTTCCACTTGTATCCTGTTTTGGCGAAGCACCGCCGCCAATTCCCGCTTCCAATTCCCGCGTGTTCAAATACGCGGCAAACGCTTCTGCCGGATAGGATACGCCCGTCTGCAATGCGGCACTGTCCGCCGCATCAATTGTCTGCACTCCGTCCGTGCTGTTTGCCGATACGCTATCCTCGGTTTCCGCATACGGATCTTCATCCAACAACTGAACCGAAAGCGTGCCATCTGCCTGTTGCAGTACGACAAATTCATAGCGGAAACGATTCGTGCCGCCAAACAACAGGACTTCCTGTGCATTCCGTCCGGCATCTCCCAGCTCCGATTCCACCGCATCCGCAGAAAGCGCACCAACCGAAACCGAATGGATAGACCACTTTCCCACCTCATTTCGCAGCTCCTCCGCCGTCTCCTCCGGTAGCTTGCTCAACAGCGTTTCGCTGAGCTTTGGCGTCTGCGCAAGCAAAACATAAATATCTACATTTCCTGCGCGAAGCGGAACAATCCACTCATACTCCACCTGCTCTTTCAACGAATCCAGCGAGTCAGTGCTCGTAATCGACGACATCACATCCGCGCTGTCCACATAATTCTTGTAAACCGCGTTCCAGTCAATATCCGATGCGGTAATAGACTGCGTGAAATCAACGTCCGAATTTCCGGCTGCCGCCTGCTCTGCCCCCTCTTCCGCAATGGCATTCACCTCATCCACAATATCATCTTTCATGGCGGAAATCGTGGAATAGTCCGACGATTCCGGAAGTCGTTCGATGTGTGCCGCACACGCACCGGCAACAAAAAATACGGTTAATATGCTACTCAGAAAGAGTGCTCGAATGATAGATCGCTGCATACTTATCCTCCGTTCTTTATATACGCAGTTTCTGCCCAAAGACCATCGCCAGAGGGGAACGAGTAAAAACGAACCATATTATGATATGGCACCCAATGTTTCCCGGACTCTCCTTTCTTCTGCTGTCTCTTGCTTCGCTTTGCCGGGTCTACAATTCTAATGCGTTTCTTGTTATGCTTTGTTGAATACCCAGAAATAACAACAGCGTGCCCAGAAATCGTATCCGTCCGATAATTAACCAAAGCTAAAACCGCAACGAAAGGAAGGTGCAACCAACGATGCAGAAATCATTATTACACCTACAATGGCGAATATGCGTCTCAATTTCTTTTTCATAAAACCTCCTGCCATACCCAAAGCACAAATACCAGATAAATAATATATACTACTTATGTTTAGATAATATCATATATTTATTATAAAATAAGTATCTACTCTATGATAAGTAAACGATTCCTCCTGACTAATATCATTCTATAATAGATATGTCCGAATGGCAGCGTTTGGGGACAGCACAGCGATAAAATGTATTGCCGAAAAACCGCCGCGTTATTTCTTGGCATCCTGTTTTCGTTTCTTTTCTTCTCTTTCCCAATACAACGCCGCGCCCAGGCGTGCGGCGTCCAGCACATTCTCCAGCTCCTCCTCCGTCACCGGACAGCCTCGAAACAGCAGCCCGTCCTCCTTGCGCAGACGCTGATACAACGCGTCCAGCTCCCGATCCAGATCCTTAAACGATTCCTCCCGACACAGCAGATAATCCGTGGTCACATCAAACATATCACTCAGCTTGAGCAAAATGGAACGCGGCGGCATTCGCCGGTTGTTTTCATACATGCCGATGGCGCTTGCCGAAATACCCAGCCGTTCTGCCAGCTCCGCCTGCTTCCAACCTGCCTGTTTGCGCAGGGCACGAATGCGTTCTCCTGTCATGATTCTGCACCTCTTTTCATTCCAGCCGATTATATCACACGATTCGTCCGTTTTCAACATTTTTCGCTATAGACAACGCACGAAATGTGTTCTAATATTACTATTAGGACAGGATACAACGGTATCCATGAAAAAGGAGGGATTTTATGCAGGCATTACAGGATTTAGCCGAGGAATATCTTGCAAACGTCGCTGCATTGGAGGCACGCATCGCCGAGCTTCAGCAGCAGGAACGACAGCAGACTTCCTGTCAGGCGCGTCTGCTGCTGCACCGCCGCATCACGATACTCTATCAGATGGCAGGCGAGGGACGGCAAACGGCATTTGAAATGCAGCACTACTACGACAAACCGGAGAGAGGAGGAACAACCTATGAAAAACCAAAGCCAACAAAACCAACCAAACGCAAGCGTGAACGCGTGCGTTTCAGCAAAACCGGGTATGGTCCTGCGGCGCCAGCTGCTGCAATGCATGGCAGAAACACTAACCCCGCGCCAGTATCAGGCCTTCGTGCTCAACTTTCTAGAGGGTATGCCGCAAAACGAAATAGCCTCTGAAATGGGCGTATCCCAATCAACCGTATCCCGCCATTGCCAAGCGGCGCGCGTGCGTCTGCGTCAATCTCTTGGCTATGAGCTGGAAGAGCCGGAAAGCGACTGGGACGGTGACGCCGCTATTTTTCCGGAGCAGCCGTATCCCGTGCGCCTGCCCGGCTTTGTGGAACAGAAGGTACAATGCTGATATTCGTTACATAACAATGACATATCAGAAAGCTATTGTTTTCTTTTGTATCCATTTACACAAAAAACAGGGCTGCTGTGACGGCAAAATGCACAGCAGCCCTAGTTGTATTTTTTTGTCATCCGAAGCGTTCCTTGCGCTCCCGCCCCTCCCGCAGCAGGCGGTGCAGCGTCTCCGCATCTCCGGACGCAATCGTGTCGCGGTATTCCGTCAGATGCTCAATGACCTCATCAATTTCCGGCACAAGAGCCGATGCATTTTCCAAAAACAGCTCCGTCCACATGGTTTCGTTCAGATATGCCACGCGCGTCAAATCACGGTAGCTGCCGCCGGAATAGCCCTTGTGTTCCGTTTCCGCCCGACTTTTGACATAGGCACTGGAGATGACATGACACAGCTGTGAGGTATAGGCAATCATTCGATCGTGATGCTCCGGCGTTGTTACGACAATTTGACCGAATCCCAGCTGGCTGAACAGGGATTTCACCTCTTCCAAAATGTCGCGCGGTGAAGTTTCCGTCGGCACGAGCAGCATACTTGCGTTTTGATACAGCGTCGCTGTCGATGCCCGGTAGCCGGAAACCTCCTTCCCTGCCATGGGATGTCCCCCGACATAATGAAAGCCATGCTCCCTGCACAGCGGTACCAGCCGATCCACCAGATACGATTTAATACCACAATCGTCCGTGATAATGCAGCCGGATTTGATATATCTGCAATTTTCTTCGATAAAATCCGCCGATGCCTTTGGATACAGCGACAGCAAAATGACGTCCGCATCCTGCAAGTTCTCCGGCTGACCGATGCGGTCAATCGCGCCGTCTGCCAACGCCTGCTCCGCCGTCGCCCGCGTCCGGTTAAAGCCGATCACCGTATAATCGGTATACGCCTTAAATGCCTTGGCAAACGAGCCGCCGATCAACCCCAGACCGACAACTGCTACGGTTTTTGACATAATAACACCTTCCATTGTTCCGTAATACCCTTGTATTGTAGCAAGGCAGGTATGGAATGTCAATGCTGCCGCGCCGCATCATCGGCAGCCGCATTTTGCTGTTTTCCGCGAATATAATTCCGGCTTCCATTGACATCTCAGGGAAATCAAGGTATACTATTATCGTAAAGTGCAGATGTACCAATATTCACCGTTTTATTTTGTACAATCTGTCAATTCCGCTTCGAGAGGTCGGAATCATTCCCAATTCATAGGCAAATCGAATCACTTTGGTTACATTTCTGTTTCTAATTTGTTTCCGTTTTGTTATCTTATCGTACATCTGTGTATCCGGATACCATGTAATATTTTATTTCAATTCACGTATGTTGAAAAGGAGGTTCGATATGAAGCAATCATTCCGAACTGATCTTGTGTCCGGCATCTTGTCGGCTGTGGCTATTTTCCCTAAACGGAGGTGTATTTTATGAAACGTTTGAAGTTCAAGCAGCTGGTTGCCAGCTTGCTTCTGGGTGCGATGCTGGTCGGGGGAACATCGGCTTTCGCTGCAAAGGACTACCCCTATGATCCTCCTGCTCCACAATTTAAGGATCAAGTTACGGCAACAACGCAAGCTGCCAATAAGCCTGATACGTATTCGGAAAAGAATAACCCCAATCGCGGGCGCATTACCAACGTCAAGGTCGGCTGGTTCAATATGTATTATGGTCTTGGTCAAGACTCATCTTATCTCCATGTCAGCTGGAAGGCAAAGAAGGCGAAGTCTCTCAAGAAGTATGAGGTTCAGATTGGACACGGTAAGTCCTTTGGCTTCTCGGAATACCTCACAACCAAGAAAAACAGCGTCACGCTTAGCTCCTCTTGTTCCTATGTCTTTAAGCCGATGCTGCGACCGGAAAAGTATAATCAGTATTCCATTCGTGTCCGTGCGCTCTATAAGAAGGGCAAGCCGGGCAAGTGGAGCAAGGTTGTTCGCATTCGACCGACTCTCGACAATCAAATGTCTGCGGACGCAATTAATAAACTCTCGAAGTAAGCGATTGGCGAGTGATACGCAATTGCATATGCCAACGCACCTCAGCATTTCTGCTGGGGTGCGCTTTTTGTCAGTCGTTGAATAAAACTGTCAAACGTATACAACAAGCCTGGCAGAGTAAGCAGGACAATCCCGATCGACAGCAGACTACCAATACCCAAAAACATACCAAGCTGGGCAAGAATTCCATGGCTTGACAAAAAGCCCAACAGGAAGCCCACCACTGCCAGCGTACTGCCGGAGGTAAGAATGGATACCGTGACCTCTGCGGTCGTCTGCACAATGGCATCCCGCCGCCGCAGTGTAATCAGAAGAACAAGAAACACCGCCGACAGAGCAGTCATAGCCAATTTTTCTCCGGTGGGTTTTTCACGCATCCCACACGGGGATGCTGTCTCCCTTTGGCGGCGCGACACTGTATCCAAATTGTTCCTTGCCTTCCGGTGGGGGATGGCGTATAATAAAGCTGCAAAATAAACCACCAGCTATATCGGAATCGTCACCTTTTTCCTGATTTCCGATAGCCACCGAATAAAGGGGGATTTTTTATGAAGAAACGTGGAATTGCACTGTTTATGGCAATGTGCATGGCGCTAAGTTCCGTTCCGGCGTTCGCATTGGATGCCGAGGACGATGCTGTGGCTGCGATCGACGAGACACCTGCCGTTGCATCGGAAAGCACGGAGAGTACCGCCGCAGCGCAGTATGTCCTCTCGCCGAATGAACTGCATATCAACGCCGGAGCAGCCAAAACCCTGACCGTGACGCCGGTAGCGAATGCAAGCAATCCGGAGGTTGTCTCCTGGATGAGCGACGATACGGATGTTGCCGACGTCGTTGCCACCGATGACCTGACCGCAGAGGTGACAGGCGTGAATCCGGGCGAATGTATTATCACCGCAACGCTGGCAGACGGTCAAACGCTGACATGTCCGGTTACGGTATCGGCGTCGGTGAACGAAGGTTCGCTGGACAATGCGGTAATTTCCATGAAGGGGAGCACCTCCGTCCGTGCAGGGAACAACATTTATATGCACGCAACCGTTTCCAATCTGGGCGGTACGGTCGAAGGCGTTCGCGTCAATTGGTATGTCAACGGCTCTCGCGTTGCCAACGCAAAGGATGTCACCTTAAACGAGGGCGATGTACTCGATCTGAAGACGCCGCTGTCCAAGGATACGACCGACAAGACCAGCAAAGTGATCGTCAAAATCAGCAAGGATAACACAACGATTTCCCGCTCGGCAACCGTAAAGACGGTCTTTGATTTCAGCGGAGCGGAGCTGAAGCTGTCCAAGCGTTCTCATGTGACGGTGGGCGAGTCCATCAAGGTCAATATGAAGGTTTCCGGTCTGAAGGAAACCATGAAGGGCAGCTACCTGTGGTATGTCGATGGCAAGAAGGTCGGCACGCGCACCAGCAAAACCATTAAGAATGGTACAAAATTCTCGTTTACCTATACGCCGACCAAGTCCGGTCAGCACGCCGTCAAGCTGGTATTGAAGAATCAGACCGGCAACCGCACTCTGAAGGCAACCAAGACCATCAAAGCGCACAAGCCGTATGCCAAGACTCTGGCAAGCTATACGACCAGCTTTGATTCCAGCAACACCAACCGCAGCACCAATGTCCGTCTGGCAACGCAGGCGATCAACGGCAAGATTATCAAGTCGGGCAAGTCGTTCTCGTTCAACGGCACGGTAGGCAGACGCTCTGCCGCCGCCGGTTACAAGAAGGCGATTATCTTCCAGAACGGCAAGCAGGTCATGGGTCTTGGTGGCGGTGTTTGTCAGGTATCCTCGACGCTGTTCAACGCCGTGCTGCTGTCCAATCTGGGCATCAAGGAACGTCATTATCATTCCGCGAACATCGCTTATGTTCCAGCCGGACGCGATGCAACCGTTGCTTACGGCTCGAAGGACTTCCAGTTTGTCAACACGCTGAAAAAGCCGGTCAAGATCGTGACCTCGTATAATGCCAGCGGTTCGATTACCATCAAAATCAAAGCCAACTATGGCACGTCGATCCCGAAGGTCAAGCTGAGCGTTACGCGCTCCGGCAGCGGCTATTGCCTGAAGCGCTACGCAAACGGCAAGGTAAACTACACGACCTACAGCTATTATTGATTTTTGTCTACCTCATGGATTCCGGAAATAGCAAAAAGCTCCTGCTGCGGCAGGAGCTTTTGCCTTGTCTCCGACCGCATTGCGCTTTCTCTGCGGACAGAGCAAACCGTTCGTTTGTTCATGCGGCGAAAAAAAAGGGTTCAGTGTCAATAGTTGGGGTATATAAAAAAATAAGATGGACAGCGTCAGA
>CAVBHI010000047.1:0-2725 GCA_963595115.1 bacterium | reverse complement strand
TAAAGACGTCCTTTTTTCTTTCCCTAACTGTAAACTATGATTGTATAACCTACAGCGCGTGACCGTCCGCCGACAAGCTTGCGCCAAAAGCCTCGCCGGAGGGGACTTCCGGCAGCGGTTGGCGCGCACAGGCACAAGTTCGCTATGTTTATGGGGATTTTTCCTGCCCACGACCGCGCGGATTCCATTAATTTGAACGGTGGTAAGATTTTCCCTTAGAACAGGCAGAAAAAAACAACACGTTGTTGAGTTTGTGCAAAAAACACAATTTAATCGGAATATATTTTGTATATTTTCTTGCCTTTTGCTGAAATGTATGGTAGTATTCGAGAAACCTGACATCCCCCGTGAAAATACGGAGGCGTTAGGGTCAAAACATAGGGGATCTCCGTACAAGAGATCAGAGCACAAAAGGAGGAAAATATGAGAAAACAAATGTGGAGCAGCCTGTTGGCGCTGGGCATGACGGTGAGTATTCTTTCACCGGCGGCAATGGCAGGGGAAATTGTCGTATCGGAGGAGAATCCGGACGCTGCGGTAATTTCCAGCGTTGACGCGATGCCGTTTGACGACGTGTCAATGGAGCAAAGCACGGAGGAACAAAACGCGGCGGAGCAGGATGTTGCCGAGCAGGCAGTGGAACAGGCTGCGGTGGAACAGGCTGCGGTTGCCGCAACCATGGAAACAACTTGGGAGTACACGGTTGACAGCAAGAACCATGCGTGCATTACGGGGTACAATGGCACGGATACGGAGCTTGTGATTCCGGCGGAGCTGGACGGGAATTCGGTGACAGGCATTGGCGAATATGTATTCCAAGGGTACGCGGATCTTACCTCCGTTACGTTCCCGAATACACTGGAGGTCATCGGAACGGGGGCATTCATAGGATGCAGCAGCTTGACCACCCTCAGCCTTCCGGAGAGCGTGAAGGTCATCGGGGCGGGAGCGTTTGACTCTTGCGTCAAGCTAACCGCCATTGATCTTCCGAAACGGATGAAGACCATCGGATATGGGGCGTTCGGTGGATGCAGCAGCCTGACCGACATTACGATTCCGGATGGCGTGACGAAAATCGAACAGGCGTGTTTTTATGATTGCAGCCGTTTGAAGACCGTAACGCTTCCGAATGGGTTAAAGACCATTGAAGAGAATGCGTTTGATGGATGCAGCAGTCTGACCGACATTGATCTTCCGGACAGCGTAGAGACGATTGAAAAGGAAGCATTTGAGGATTGCACCAGCTTAGTCAGCATTGTTCTTCCGAAGAGCCTGAAGGCGATTGAAAGGGAAGCGTTTGAGAATTGCACCAGCCTGACCACCGTTGCTTTTCCGGAGTGCTTAAAGAAGATTGGCGCTTACGCGTTCGACGGATGCAGCAGTCTGAAAAAAATCCGTCTTTACAATAACGTCAAGACCATCGGCAGAAAGGCGTTTCGCGGCTGTACCGCCTTACGGTCCGCCAATCTGGGCAGAGGGGTGGAAAGCATTGGTCGCGGTGCATTTGCCGACTGCGAGAGCCTGACCACAATCAAGATTCCGCGCGGGGTCAAGACGATTGAAAATGATACGTTTGAGAACTGCACCAGTCTGACCGAAATCAAGCTTCGCAGAACGTTGGAAACCATTAAGGGTTCGGCGTTTCAGGGATGCAATGCGCTGAAAACCGTCAATTACGCCGGCACGAAGCAGGAGCGCGAGGCGCTGACGGTTGTGAAATACGGAAACAGCTGTCTGCTGGACGCCGAGTGGATTTATCGAACCATCGTTTGCAAGGGCATGGTAAAGGTTGACCTGTCGGCTGGTATGCATGAAATGCGCATTTGCGGCGTGAGCTACGGCATGTTTACCTTTGCCTGTACACAAAATGGCTGGACGGTTCAGAATGAGCAGGGACAATATCTGTCGTTCGACAACGGCGCGCTGGTTCTGGCAAACGAGCCGTTTGTCTGGCAATATGATAACGGCAAGCTGTATACCACGACAAAGAAAACGGTGCAGCATAAGTACGGCTGGTGGTGCTATACGACTACCAAGACGGTTTACTGGTATCTGACCGGAAACGGTAAGTGCCTGACGGTCTCGAATTCGGGAAATCAGGCGGAGCTGGCGCTGTATGATGCGGTGGAATCGAACGAGCACTGCTTTGGTGATTGGATGCCGTGCGGCGATGGCAAGCATAGCCGTACCTGCACGGTTTGCAATGAGGTCGAGACAGAGGACTGCACCCATAAGGACAGCGCTTGCACGGGCTGCGATACCAGCGAGATCGAACAGGCAAGCGTTTCCGTCACGGCGGAAGTCACCAGACATACCACGCACAGCGTCTTGTGGTGGTGTTTGCCGACAACCACCTGGACGGCGAACATCACGGCAACCGGCGAGGGTGTCGATGTAGAAACGGTCGAGTATTCGCTGGACGGCGAAAACTACAAGACCGGCACATGCTTTACCAGCAAGGAGGAGATTTGCACCTTCTATATCCGCGTCACGGATTCCAAGGACAACGTAACCAATTGGACTTACGCGGACGGCGAGGTAACGCAGGTAACGAATCAGGACTCCGATTCTGATTTCCGAGGAGGAGAATAACAACCGAATACGAACGCCCCCTCCTGCACACGCAGGAGGGGGCGTTTTGCCGTGCGGAGGAATCAAATTTTATACCGCTTTTGTGGTATGAAAAGAGAGGGAATCGGATAATGTGTTAAGATTGTGTTAAGTT
>CAVBHI010000046.1:0-2413 GCA_963595115.1 bacterium | reverse complement strand
TTTTTTTACTCTTCGTTTTTTTCCTCGTCCGCCTCTTCCGGCGAGAGCGACTGCTTCTCCTCTTCGGTCAGCGTGTCAGTCTCCAGACCGGATTCCTCATGCTCCAGCTTTTCCATATCCTCCGGATCAAGGAGCGGGGGATCTTCCATTTCATCCGGATCAAGCAACGGCGGATCTTCTTCTTCGACCGCGCGCAGCGCGTCTTCTTCACGCTGCTTCTTCCTTTCCGGCGTTTCCAGAACCGGCTCATGCTCCGGCTGCGTCTCCAGAAGACGACCGGCAACCGTACCATAGCAGCTGTCCCCGCCATTTCGCTGAACGAAGGCAACCGCTTCCTCCAGCGCCTCACGTTCCTGCTTCCACCAGTGAATCTTCGCCATGCGCAGATAGATCAGCACCGCCGACATCTGACTCAAGCGCTTTGCCTGCGGCAGCCGGTGATACAGCGATGTGTAATACGACTCTGCCTCCCACAGATTGCCGCGTTCCAGCTCCAGCTGCATTTGCAGTCCATGGTGGGAACGCAGTCCATCCTCATACGGCTTGCGCGTTGGAATCTGCTGCACCAGCTCGCGGAACGTCGCAAGGCTTTCCTCCGCCTTATCCAGCTCCTCGCGCGCCAGATAATAATCCGTCATGTAATTGTAGTACAGCAGACGATACGTCAGAGATTTGGATGTTTTTTCAGCCGGAATATACGCCGCTTCCTCAAACAGCATCCGTTCCGCATCATCCAACCGACCGCTTTCAATATATCCCAGGATCAGATTCAACTGCGCCATCTGCCGCGCGTTGTGGATAAACATGTTCGACTTTTTGTGCTGTGACAAAATCTTCTCATATTCCGCAACATATTTTTTCAGCTCACAGCGTCGGCGAAGCGCATTGATTTTCGTCAGCTGCTTCTGCGCCAGCGCCTGTGCCAGCAGCGCACAGATAATCACCCACAGACAGGCACGAAACTGGTTATTCGTTGCAAACAGCGCCACACAGCCGACAACCACCACCAACAAATAAACCAGCGTCATCTTTCGGAACAAAAATATCATAGGAAACCCTCTTTCGTCAGGCGCTTGTCAGGAAAGCAGGTCTCAGGCCACTCCTTTTTTCCGATACACCTTGATACGGCGACTCCTTCGAGCCGTCTTTTTGTTTCATTTAGTATATCATGTTTCCTCAGCATGGTCAACCGCAGGTGTTGCGCAGCAGCGCATCTTCCCTGCGGTTTCTCCATTTTTCCGCCTCGCTCTTCCTCGCTTATTCCGACAAAAATCCCCGCTTTTCCACAGCAAATCGGTTCTTATGGACTCGCAGCAATCCTTCCTTCTGCATTTTACTCAGCTCGTTGGACAGCGCGCTGCGATCCACACTGAGATAATCCGCCAGCTGCTGCCGATTAAACGGAATGGTAAACTCATCCCTTCCCTCCCGCGCCGCTTGAAACGACAAATAGGAAACCAACCGTCCGCGGATGGTCTTGGGGGTGGTATGAAAAATCCGACGCGACAAAATCAGGTTTTTCTGGGCGGAAATGCGCAGTAAATTTGCGCTAAGCTTGCGATGCCCCGCGCAGCGCATTTCACATGGCTGCATGAGACGCGCCATACGGAGGAATACTATCTGCGACTTCTCCGCTGCCACGGCGCGAACCATCATCGGCTCATCGGGCAGACAGGCATAGGTCTCCGCAAATCCAGCCCCTGCCGAAACGCGGTCGAGAATGCTTTTGTTGCCCCACAGGTCATCGCTTTCAATCTGCACGCTGCCGGACAGCACCAGCCCCATCGACTGCACGCATTCTCCGGCGGCATAAATCGTCTCCCCTTTGTCATAGCTCCGCTGTTTCACGTCCAGACATCCCAGCATCGCTTGAATTTCCTCGGAGGAAATCCCCTGAAACAGCATGGTATGCGATAAAAAATTCGTGTCCATTTTTTCTCCTTTTGTTGTTATAACAACAGACTTCTTAGCTTCATTTTAGTAAACTGAGTTCAGAAAGTCAAGAAACCCTGTTCCGACAAAGGAGTGTTATCCATGATCCGAAGAGTGATTCAGATAGATAAGAGCAAGTGTACCGGCTGCGGTCTGTGTGCGGATGCCTGTCACGAGGGCGCAATCGGTATTGTAGACGGCAAGGCGACGCTGCTGCGTGATGATTACTGCGATGGTCTGGGCGATTGTCTGCCGACCTGTCCAACCAATGCAATCACCTTTGTGGAGCGTGAAGCTGCCGCTTATGATGAGGCTGCGGTACAGGCGAACAAGCAGAAAAAGATGCAGGCGCAGGGCATGACCATTCCGCCCGCTGGCGGATGTCCGGGCAGTCGGATGCGTGTGATTTCCCACGAGGATACCCCTGCTGCATCGAGTGCGCCGTTCCCTGCCGTATCCGCGCTGCGCAACTGGCCGGTTC
>CAVBHI010000045.1:0-2667 GCA_963595115.1 bacterium | reverse complement strand
GTGTGAGCTGTGTAATGTGGCCTTGGAATGGGACGAGGCGGTGCGGGAGCGTCTGGGCATTGTGGACAGCCGACGCGGCGCACGCGCCGTGCGCGATGAGGTCGCAAAAATGGTAGCTGACCCGCTGGCGGCGATTTTGCTCAGCGAGCAGCCGACGGATGCAGTGGAGCTGCGGATGACGGACGGCGCATTGCACCTGATACGAAAAACGGCACAGAGAGTATAAAAAAAAGAAAGAGAGACGATGGTGTGTCGTCTCTCTTTCTTGATAGGAAATAGGGAAGAACTCGCTTCAATAAATGAAGGTTGTTGTACTGCTTAGAAAAATATAAAATGAACGCGTATACTCCACAAAACGGGAATATCCGTTGCTTCGATGTGATGAGTCTATTGTAGACGTGATGAAGAGAAATGTGTGTGCCGACTCTCAGGTGTTTTTAGCAAATGAGATAAATGCTTGCCGGGGAGAAGCGGAACAATACCGGATGAATCAATAAACGGAACTTATTGTCGGTTTCGATAATGCGTGAGTATGGTGTTTATGGATTTTAATGCTTCGGCTAATAAGTCGAGCTGCTTTGGGGTACAGGAATCAAGCAGGGCAATGATTTCCGGCACTCGAATTTGCGATTCTGATTCGGAGTTTCCCAATAAATCATCGGTTGAGACACGTAATGCGTGCGCTAAATCGACAAAGACTTGCAGACTTAGCTTTGTTTTGCCGGTTTCAATATGACTCATATGGGGAATGGAAATGTATACTTTTTCGGCAAGCTCTTCCTGGGACAACCCTCGTGCTTTTCGATATTTTCGTATTTGCTGACCAATTTTAATATAATTAACTTCATAATCGGAATTCATGATAAAATCTCCTATACATAAACATTAAGTTTATCTTGAACTGTATAGATAAGAGTGATATAATACCATAAAGGTTATAGAAATAAATATATCTAAATTGTTTAACACGGAGGGTGAACACGCTTACGATTGGGACTTGGGTTCGGTGAGAATTTGGATGGGAAAAGAATATTTTAACGTCGAGAAACCGGAAGCAGATGAGAATGAGGGATGAAGGGCAAAATAAAGCGATGGATGAAGTACATAGTGATAGTTCTATTTGTTGTGTTCATACTTTTCTTAATTGTAGATTGGATAAACGGTAGAATGACAATTGTAGAATATGGATCGTATTATGAGCCGGACAATAAAGGATGTATAGTAACAGACCGATCATGGATTGCTTTTTTGTATGATATGATTTTTAATTAAAGGCGAAGGCAATATCCCAAGCAAGGAATAAGAACGAAAGAAATGGGGTAAAGTATATGACTGGAAGCAAAAAGAAATTAGTTTTAAAAAAATTGGTTTTAACGATACTTTCGGTGGGTGGGATAGCAGGAGCAGGTCATTATGTGGTAACCAATACCAATATTGTTATTGGAAAAGGAAATGTTATTCAACAGGAGGAGAAAGATGCACCTACCGCTCCTCTATCAGAGGAGAAAGATAGAGACGAAGAAATTAAGAAGTATTCCGATGATGTGAACGCCTTGATTGATGATGAGGATTACGAAAATGCTATTGAAAAAGCGAATGAAGCGCTGGAGGAATATCCGAATGAGACTACTCTTTCCGACTTAAAGCAAAGAGCGGTGACTGGATATGAAGATCAGATTTTGTCAAAGGCGAATAAAGAGCTGAAAGAGAATGACTATGATGAGGCATTGGAGACCGTTAATTCGGCGATTGACACCCTCGCGAACATGGACGAAAGCAGTGATAAGCTGGAGAAGAAGAAAGAAAAGATTGAGAAAAATATGCCGACAAAGCTGTGTGAGCTTCCGATGTCTGAGAGCAATGATCAGTATAGCGAGATAGAAGATCAGGTCATGAAGGATACAATTGGAGAAAACCATAGTCCGGGCAATCTGTTTCGTATTGAATCATCTTATGACGGAGGATATGCAAAGTACTATTTGAATAAACAGTATAAAAAATTGTCCTTTACCGTAGCGGTTTCCGAGGAAGAGCCAGACAACAAAGAGCTGGGAACGTTTGCGATTTATGGAGATAATGACCGGATACTATATTCTTGGGATGATGTGGGCAGAGCCACCGCTCCGGATGTTGTTGAAGATGATGATGAATTGATAAATGTAGAAAATGAAGAATGGATTTGTATTCGAGCGCAATCAGAAAATAGTTGGTATAGCGTTATCTTTTTGCTTGATAATCCGTTGCTGTTTCGCTGACGTACATAAGGGGTGAAACGCTTCCACAAAAAACAAGTAGGTTTTTGTGAAAAGCATCCGTTGACAAATCCAATTCTCCTGTTGTATGATTAACACAATATCAAAAAGGCAGTGATGGGAATCCTTTGGATGCGCATTCTTGCAGCAGAGAGCGGGCGACGCGGCTGAAATCGTCCGCGGCAGGAGCAGAAAAAGTACCGATCCCGGAGCTTCGCGGAGGAACTGACAGTATTTCGCGACGAGTCATTCACGTTACGAATTCCGAGCGGCCATGGTTTTCGGATAGCAGAGGAAACCGGCAAGCAGGGTGGAACCGTGGGAACTGATGCTCTCACCCCTGAAGTAACATTCTGGGGTGGGAGCTTTTTTCACCCCTGCGAGAAAGGAAGTAGTTTTATGCTGAACATTACGC
>CAVBHI010000044.1:0-5662 GCA_963595115.1 bacterium | reverse complement strand
GTGGAACGGCAGCTCACGGCGCTCTTCGCAGCCTGCCAGCTTGAGCTGCTCACTCAGACTCTCCGGGCTGACACGGATGCCCATGCTGCTGACCTCAAAGGCTTGCTGGAGCGTATCGTTCCAGAACAGGATGTCGCCGTTGAGCGACCAGTCGTCGTAGTCCGGTGCACGTCCATCGTGCGGCTTACCGCTCTTGAGCTTGCCGCCAATCTGCATTAGGAATACGGTCTTGTGTTCCTTGACAAACGCATTCTCACGCTCCTTAGGAGACAGCTCCGGATACATGTCCTCCAACTCCTGCGTCGTGATGTAAGTGATCTCATTGCAAAGCAGCGGATGTGTATCCAGCACCGGATACATGGCGCGAATGGTCATTTCGGTTGCACAGATGGCGCGGATAATGGCTTCAACGACGGTCTTGAGGTATTCAACGGTGCGATCCTCCTTATTGATAACCTTCTCCCAGTCCCACTGGTCTACATAAATGCTGTGAAGATTATCCAGCTCTTCGTCGCGGCGAATGGCGTTCATATCGGTGTACAGACCCTTGCCGACGAAGAAATCGTAGTCGTGTAGAGCCTGACGCTTCCACTTTGCCAGCGAATGTACAACCTGCGCCTGCGTGCCGGTGTCCTTAATTTCAAAGCTAACCGGACGCTCTACGCCGTTCAGATCATCATTCAAGCCGGTAGACGCTTCCAGAAACAGCGGTGCGGACACACGGCTCAGATGCAGAACGCTACTGAGTGTGTCCTCAAACAGGCGTTTGATCATACGAATCGCGCGCTGTGTGTCATACAGGTTTAATACAGGTTTATATCCTTCTGGTACAAAAGATTTACTCATAATGCTTCTCAATCCCTATCTAATAGTAGTATTTTACTACTTCATTATGCAGCATATCGCGCAAAAAGTAAAGAGTTTTGCAGGAATTTGTACTGGCGATTTCAAAGTTTGATGCATTTGTCCCCGCGTCGGGTTTTCGCTACTCAGAACCGGTGGACAGTTATTTTCAGTTCCACGTCAAAAAAGGGAAAGCGTAACCACTTGGGAGCAGTTACGCTTTGCGGACATTACATAAAAGGATCGGAGAATCAAGAGGTTATGCTTTCCGGTAGCCACACTTGGGGCATATTCCGTTTTCATCCAGCGCAATACCGCATAGTGGACAGCGTGGTACTTCCAGATGCGGTTCATAGCACTCCGATGCCATGTTGACACCGCTGGAGAACGTGAGCTTCACGATGTTCAGCTTGTCTTTCAGCAAATCGTATACAATCTTAATCATTCCCTCAACAGTCATTGTTTCCTTGGTGACAACGAGGCGGCAGTCAGGGTAAGCGGTTGCAAGCTCCGTCTGAAAGGCAGAACCTTTCATTACATTGTTTGGGTGTCCATTTTTGATCCCCTGCTTCTCATATACGTCAAGGACAACAGGCAACAGAGGATCATCTTCCCTGAGAATCAGGGCATGGTCGAAGTTTTTGAGAACATCCCACGCCGTCTTCTGAATCTCATTACATGGAAAGACCATGTTGACGCCTGCATTGATAGAGCCTTCTACCTCAATAGTAAGAACACCGGTGTGCCCATGCAAATACTGGGCTTCGCCTTGAAAACCATAAAAGCGATGTGCGTATTGCAGCTCAAGCTTGGTAATGCTTCTCATGCTTATCTCTCCTTTACTATAATATATTTACGGGAATTTTCCACTCGCGTTTGATACTGCTTGTAACATCATTATATTTCATTCCGAGAGAGTTGTCAATATAATTAGAATAATTCTACATTGATACAAGAGGATACTTTGCTCTCTTGAAAAAAGATGTTCGTTGATTTACTGACATGATTTTGCTATACTTGGAGTGCATAAAAACACACCTGAAGAAGAGGAGCAAGCATATATGTCGGTATTATCTCAACAAGAACCAGCTGATGTACTGGAGTATTTCGAGCAGATCTGTCGGATTCCGCATGGTTCTGGCAACACCAAAGAGATCAGTGATTTCTGTGTTTCCTTTGCCAAAGAACATGATCTGCGATATATTCAGGATAAAAACAACAATGTTATTCTGTTCAAAGATGGAACAGAGGGGTATGAGCAGTCGTCACCGGTTATGATTCAGGGGCATCTGGATATGGTATGCGAACAGGAGCCGGACAGTTCCATTGATTTTGCAACAGATGGACTGGCGTTACAGGTGGATGGAGACTTTATCTCTGCCGGAGGCACCACATTGGGTGGCGATGACGGCATTGCCATAGCCTATGCACTGGCATTGTTGGCATCCGACGATATTCCACACCCGCCGCTTGAGGTTGTCTTTACCGTAGACGAAGAGGTTGGTATGCTCGGCGCTGCAGCACTGGATTGCTCGGCGTTAAAATCCCGCGTGATGCTGAATCTTGACTCAGAGGATGAGGGTTATCTTCTTGTCAGCTGTGCCGGCGGCGTATGTGCGATCTGCCACCTTCCGGTGCAGCGACGCGAAGAGAAGGGAACAGCAATCACATTGGCTGTTCGCGGCTTAACCGGCGGTCATTCCGGCGTTGAAATTGATAAGGGGCGCGGCAACGCCAATCAATTGTTGGGGCGGTTGCTGTATGAGTTGAAGCAGGAGACCTCGTTCTCGCTGGCATCCGTGAACGGCGGACTGAAGGTCAATGCAATTCCGCGTGAAGCCACTGCAAAAATATTAGTCGATACAGAAACTGTGCAAGCGGTGCAGGAATTCGCCGCAAAGTGGCACAATATCCTGATAAAAGAATATCAGGCAACGGATCCGGCGCTTCAGGTGCGGACGGAGAACGAGGAAAGCATCACGGTACAGACAATGGACGCAGCATCTTCCGCACGTGTTATCTGTGCACTGCTCAATCTGCCGGGCGGTGTGCAGCGCATGAGCCATGCGATCGAAGGATTGGTACAAACGTCGTTGAATCTTGGCATTTTGGTCACAAAGAGCGATGAGGTAACGATGAGTTACTCGGTGCGCAGCAGTGTGGAAACCGAAAAGCGGGCGCTGCTCCGCCGTCTGGAGAGCCTGACGGAATATCTTGGTGGTACAGTAGAATGTCTGGGAGATTATCCGGCATGGGAATATAATTCTCACTCCGCGTTGCGCGAGTTAATGATTGCTGTTTTTGAAGAGCAGTACGGACATAAGCCTGTTGTGCAAGCACTTCATGCCGGTGTGGAATGCGGGCTTTTCAGCGGCAAGCTGCCGGGACTGGACTGCGTCTCATTCGGACCGGATATTTTGGATATTCACACGACGAGTGAACGCATTCGTATTTCTTCCATCCAACGCGTTTGGACATACACCAAAGAAGTTTTGAAGCGTTTGCATTAACTGCGATGCGGCTTGATGAGAAGGATAGAGATCCGCTTCCTGTTCTCTCGGCAAACTGTGATTTAAAATTTGATAGAAATTGTGTATTTTCATAAACACAGTTCGGTGCTATACTGTCTTCGTTGCAAAAATACGAAGGAAAGAAGGCTGTATGTTATGAAAACCAATCACAATTCTGTACGCTTTTTATGTGTAACGGCAATGATGACGGCACTGGTTGCTGTCATGACCGCCGTTCCGCGTATTCCGATTCCGTTGGGCTATGCGCATCTGGGTGACGCGGCGATTGTGTTGATTGTCCTGTTTGTCGGCAAGCGAGAAGGCATTTGGGCAGCGGCTATCGGTTCGGCACTGTCGGATCTTCTGGGCGGATTTCCGCTTTGGATTGTTCCGACGCTGATTATCAAAGCGGTTATGGCGATTATCATCATCCGCATTGCGTTTGATAAAAACGGAGAATGCAAGCTGTTCTCTGCGCGCTGCATGATTTCAATTGTGCTCAGTATGCTGTGGATGGCATTAGGCTACACCGTTGGCGGCGCTATCTTGTACGGCGGATTGCTGGTCGGACTTACCTCGACACCGGGGCTGCTGCTGGAGGGACTGGTCAATTTGATTGTCGCTTACGCCGCCGGCGCAGTCATGGAAAAAGCACAGGTGCGTCGCTTGCTGCACTACTCGGCATAATCTCAACGGAAGGACAAGATCATGCAAGCTGTAAATCACAATCAACAAAAAAAAATCGCAGTCATTAATGATTTTTCCGGCTTTGGACGCTGCTCAATTGCAGTGTCCATGCCGATTATTTCGACGTTGAAGGTGCAGTGCTGCCCTGTTCCAACGTCAATTTTTTCAAACCATACCGGTTTTCCGGAGTTTTTCTTTGATGATTATACGGATCGAATGCAAAGCTATATTGACAACTGGAAGAAGCTGCATTTGGAATTTGAAGGTATTGCCACCGGCTTTCTCGGCTCGGAGCGACAGATTGCCATTGTGCGGAATTTTATCCGTGATTTTCGTACTGAGCGTACAAAGGTCATCGTTGACCCGGTGATGGGTGACAATGGTAAGATGTACTCGACTTATACCGATACGTTATGTCATGCCATGAAAGAACTGGCTTGTGTGGCGGATATTTTGACACCAAACCTGACAGAAGCCTGCATCTTGACGGACACCCCGTACCACCAAAGTGCTTGGAAAATCGCGGAATTAAAGAATCTTGCAACGAAGTTGAGCAGCATGGGACCACAAAAGGTTGTCATCACCGGGATTCGTCAGAAAGGATTTGTCGCTAATTTGGTATACCAGAAGGGAGCGGTACACGCATTTTACGCACACATCGCGTGGGAACTGAACGTTCCGGCACCGGCGATGTTTTTTCTGCGATTATCGCAGCAGACGCTGTCAATGACGTTCCGTTCGATGCTTCTGTCAAAAAGGCATCCAATTTTGTAAAACGCTGTATTATTCGCTCGGAAGAATTGCAAATCCCCAAAACAGACGGCGTTTGTTTTGAAGAGCTTTTGGGAACATTAAAATAAGAAGGAATTATAACATGTCTACTCGTGAAATGACCATTGTTTATGAAGTCCATGATGGGCTTTATGTAAATTTGACCAACCGCTGTCCCTGCGCCTGTACATTTTGCCTGCGTCAGTCAATGGATCGTGTCGGAAACTCCGGCGGTCTGTGGCTGGAACACGAGCCATCGGTGGAGGAAGTCAAAGCGGCGATGGAAGCCTGCGATATGAGCCGCTATAAAGAGGTGGTATTCTGCGGCTTTGGCGAACCAACAGAACGATTGGATGCATTGCTGGAGGTGGCGGCGTTCGTCAAGGAACGCTATCAGCTGCCGATTCGTATTAACACCAACGGTTTGGGAGATTTGGTGTGCGGAAAATCAGTAGCGCCGCAGCTGAGCGGCTTAATTGACACTGTGTCCATCAGCTTAAACACACCGGATGCACAGGAATATCTCGCATTGACGCGCAGCAAATTTGGTCCAAAGTCATTTGGGGCAATGCTGGCGTTTGCGGAAGCGTGTGTGGGAATCGTTCCGCATGTGGTGCTGACGACAGTGGACACGACGATTTCTCACGAAGAGGAACAGCAATGTCAGGAAATCTGTGACCGGATTGGTGCAGCCTACCGAATCCGTCCGTGGGAGGATTGAGATTCTGTTTTCTCTTCGCGGTTTCCTCTGTCCGAGATGTGTTGGAATCTGAACAATGGAAAAGCAGAAAATTTGCCACGACAAACGCATGAGTAAATAAAATGTGAACAAGGGAGTGTTTTGTGGTAGA
>CAVBHI010000043.1:0-2655 GCA_963595115.1 bacterium | reverse complement strand
CGTATTCTTCGTTAGAGATGCCTTCCATATCTACAAATTCAGCAAGCCAGCTCATTGGCAGCTTCATGATTCATTCCTCCAAGTTAAAAATTCAAATGGTGTTTGGATTGCGGCAGCCTGTTCTTAGAACTGGTGCAGGAAACGGACATCGTTTTCATAGAAGCTACGAATATCGGTAATCTTGAAGCGACCCATAACCAGACGCTCCAGACCAATACCGAATGCATAGCCGGAGTACTCGTCCGGATCAATACCGCATTCCTCCAGAACCTTCGGATGAACCATGCCGCAGCCCAAGATTTCAATCCAACCTTCACCATGACAAACAGGGCAATTGGTGTCCTTGCCATGGCACTGGAAACACTGGTAGTCCATCTCCGCAGACGGTTCGGTAAACGGGAAGTGATGTGGACGGAAACGAACGATGGTTTCTTCGCCGTACAGTTTCTTTGCAAACATCTCCAGAATGCCCTTCAGGTCGGACATGCGAATTCCCTTGTCAATAACCAACCCCTCAATCTGATGGAACAGAGGAGAATGGGTTGCATCAACATCATCACTACGGAATACGCGTCCCGGTGCAATGATGCGGATAGGCGGCTTTTTCTTTTCCATGGTACGAACCTGAATCGGAGAGGTCTGCGTGCGCAAAACAACATTGTCCGAAATATAAAAGGTATCCTGTGTGTCGCGTGCCGGATGATCCTTCGGGATATTCAGCGCTTCAAAGTTATAATAATCCGACTCAACGTCCGGACCCTCGCTGATAGAAAATCCCATGCCGATAAAGATGTCCTTTACCTCGTCCAATACCAAATTCAGCGGATGAATTTTGCCAATTGGTGCGTGCGTGCCCGGCATCGTGACATCCAGCGTCTCGCTTTTCAGCTTGCGTTCCAATGCTGCCGCTTCCAAACGGGACTTATGCTGCGCCAGTCCGTCCTCAATGGCGCTTCGGGCATCGTTGACCATCTGACCAAATGCCGGACGCTCCTCCGGCGTCAAATTGCGCATGTTCTTCATCAGCGCGGTAATTTCACCCTTTTTACCGAGATACTTGACACGAATGGCATCAAGCTCACGAGAATCAGCGCAGGCAGCCATAGCTTCTGCTGCTTTTTCCCGAATGGACTGTAATGTTTCTTTCATTCAAGAACAACTCCTTGTTGATTATTCGTTTTCGATACTTGTTCGCATGACTGTGGGATTTGCTTGCCCCGCCGCTGCAAAAAAGAACCCCTTCATCCCAACAACAGGGACGAAAGGGAAACACTTCCGCGGTACCACCCGGTTTCTCACAATCCACTGTGAGCGCTCAGAATCGCTGTAACGGAGCGAACCCGTCAATGCTTTTGTTCATTGAAGCTCCCGGGTGAACTTCTCCCAGTGTTGCGGCGGACAGCTTGCAGCCGACGACTGTCCTTCTCTAACGTCGCATGGAACAGGGGTACTCTTCCGTTCATCGCTTTTCTCAAATTCATGCAATTCAACACTATATATATCATATTTATCGAAAAAAATCAAGATAAACGCAAAAAAATATGATATAATATCGAGCAGGCTCAGAAGAAGCCGCCAAAACTGCCTGTTTTTCATGGTACATTAATATTTGACAGATAAAATAAAACAAAACGGTTTTCTTATATTTATAATAAAAAGAAAGGAAGAAGCTTGCTATGCTGCAACAAATTGATTTTTCTATCTTGTATTGGATTCAGCAGAACATCGTACACGATGCACTGAGTCCGCTTATGATATTCGTCAGCACACTGGGAAACCATGGGATGATTTGGATTTTACTTGGTCTTGCATTGCTGCCATTTCGCCAATATCGCGTCTGCGGTGCATGCATTTTGATTGGTCTGCTCTGCGGTTTGTTGGTTGGAAATTTGTGCTTGAAACCATTGGTTGCACGCCTTCGCCCGTGTTGGTTAGACGATTCCATTCCGCTGTTGATCGCCATTCCGCATGATTATTCGTTCCCATCCGGACACACACTGTCCTCCTGTATTGCTTCGTTGACTCTTTGGCTACACCACAAGCGGATGGGTATCGCCGCGTTAATATTAGCCGTTCTGGTTGCTTTTTCGCGCTTGTATTTGTTTGTTCATTTTCCGAGCGATGTTGTGTGCGCAATAGTCCTTGGCGTACTCATTACAATTTTCGTGCAATATGTGTTTGCGCGAGTAAAAAAACGAATCTCATAGTGCCGCTATTCTGTTGTTGAGCAAAGCGGTCATACAGATAGGATTCTGTGTGACCGCTTTAAAGAGAGCTTGGAGACTAGTTGTGCAATCGTCGGATGATTCGGAATGCCGTTGTCTGTTCGTTGATGAGCGGAGCGGAGTGAGAAAAGAAAACGATTCCGTCGCTGGGAGAATAGACGTGACCGAGGATATGTCCCTCCAGCGGATGGATGATATGTGCCAGCTCCTCCCCAAAGCTTACTTGATCTCCCGGCTGCTTGAGCCGACGAAAGATACCCGCGCAGGGACATTGAATCGACTGAATTTGCTCATCCTGAATGATGGAAGCGATATAACCACTGTGGCAGTAGTATTTGACAATACCCATACGAGATAGAAAACGCAGAACAGAGACAATGGCGGCGTGAGCGGATTCCTCGTCAATACGATCCGTTTCGTTGGTATATAC
>CAVBHI010000042.1:0-5904 GCA_963595115.1 bacterium | reverse complement strand
CCTTGGTTTTTTCAAACTGGATGGAACGAATGCTTTTGATGTACATATTGTGCGGATGAGCAGAAACCAGCGTGTGATAAATCATGCTGTCCTGCTCGGTCAGGCGGCCAATTTCCTCTCCATCCTCTGTGATGACCGTACATTCGGAGTCATCCGAACCACAGGTGATGTAGACCGGCTGTCCCTTGACGCACTCAGAAATAGCACGCAGACGGCGCTTCTTACCAGTGCCCTTGAGCTTCCATGTCAGACGGAAATATTCATCGGAGTCAGATGGAATTGCGGCATCCGGAGAGATCCAGTTCGCCCCCCAAGCGGTCTCGTCGTGATCGGCAGAATCCGGTTGTGCTTCCGAAGCCGTCCCTTTCGGTATCTCATCGGTATTAGGTTGCATAGCAGTAGGAGTGGATGCTTCTTCGGCAGATGCCGCCACGGAGGAAAGCATCTCACTGACAAAGAGATTCGGCATCTGTTCGGCGGATTCCGGTTGGATCGGTACGAAATCTTCGGATGATTCTGCCATATCGTCCTGCGAGTTATCGGTTGCAGTGAATTGCGCTGTGGGAGTTGGCACGATTGTCTCGGCAACATCCGAGAATTTCGATGTCAATTCTTCGGAAACGCTCATTTCTTCTGTCTGTGCGAACTCGTCGGATGGCGCTTCGGCGCTGTCTTCTGCCACCGGAGTGCATTCCGCGACAAGATCTTCCGCTGTGCTCTCCATGATGGACGCATTGTGGCGGTCTACAAACGGTTCTGCCGCCGCTTCCATAAGCGCAGCCGTTGGCGCAGGAATGTACTCAGCATCCATCGTCGGTTCGAGAAGAGAGGGGTGAGTCATTGATTCGAGAATCTTCGGTACAGCGGTCTGTTCGGTTGGAAGTTGTTCGGGCTGTGTGGGCAACGTTTCTTCTGCAAAGAGGATCTGTTCCGGGGATTCCTCAACCGGCTCTTCGACGGAAGTCGGATCAGAAGCTTCTTCCATCGGCTTTTCGCCCGACATCAGCTCGAACAATTTTTGCAGGTTTTCTTCTGCTGTGGCGGAAGACTCTGCGAGTGCGTCGATTTCCGTATCAACTTTATCGGTATGCTGTTCTCCGTAAGGTTCGTCCGAAGGCAATGCGGCTTGCTCTTCTGCTTTCGGAGGAAATACGATGTGTGTGGTCTCACCGATGGTATCCTCTATGGAAACCGACTCGTTTTCCGGAACAGCAGATGCAACCGGAATCGGGGTGCTTGCAGCATGTATATGTGGGAGAACAGCGGTTGGTGCTTCTGCCTCGGATTTCGTCTCGCGCTCTGCAACAACAGAAGCAACGTTGGACAGCATGGACTCCGTACTCGTGGTGACGCGGTGAGGTTTGGTTGTCTTGCGCTCTACAGCGGAGGAGATGGCATTCATTAAATCGTCCATTTCTCCTTCTGTGTCCTCCGACGCAGGAGAAAGCGATTCCTCCTGCGCAGGCTGTGTGGATGGGATGGTGCGCTTGCGAACCTGTGGAATCATCATTGTGGCATCGGAAACATCCTCGCTGGGATCGGGAGAGGAAAACGATTGCAGAAGGGAGGTATTTTCCGAAATGTCTTCCTGATAATCATAGTCCTGGCTGCGGCGATGGTCTTTGAATAAAAAAGAGAACAACCCCATAATTGTTACCTCCTATATAAATCTTTTCTGCTCCTATGATAGCACGGATTGGAGCATGAATCAATGAACAATCCATTAAATAGCAGTTTTCGTGCGTACAGACAGAATAATGAGGCAGGAACAGAATAGTACAGGATATTTTGACATACAATAAGGGAGTGCCTTTGCACAGACTGGATTCTGCTGACGCAGTGCGTTCAAGGAGGGTGGTTGCCATCGTGAGGACACGGTTTGGAACAGATGGAATTCGCGGGCGCGTTCCGGAGGAGTTGGGCGCAGAGCAGGCGTTTCGCGTTGGTGCGGCGGTTGCGGAACAGTTGAGAGTGGGAAAGAACGGATGCGGTCGGATTGTGGTCGGACACGATCCGCGCTGCTCATCAGATATGCTGGAGGCGGCAGTGATCGCCGGCATATGTACGGCGGGCGCGGACGTGGAGCGCATCGGTGTGATGCCGACACCGGCGGTGGCGCTGCTGACGCGGCGGCATGGGGCAGACGGCGGCGTGATGATTTCTGCGTCGCACAATACGGCAGAATACAACGGCATCAAGTGCTTTGATGCGCAGGGCTATAAGCTGACCAGGCAGAAAGAAGGAGAGCTGGAAACACGAATCCGGCAGAATTTGATTTCGTCTGAGCGTATTGGGCGCGTACGGAAACCGGCACAGAATCCAGTGCGGGAATATACGGATTATCTGAGCGACTGTGTGTCGCAGGAGCTGAGCGGACTGCGGGTGCTGTTTGACTGTGCCAACGGCGCGGCATCCGCGACGATTGCGCGACTGATTCGCTGCTTGGATTTGCGCGCGGATGTGATTGGCTGCTATCCAGATGGGGAGAACATTAACCAGGGCTGTGGTTCTACAAATCTATCACAGCTACAGGAAGGAATGGCATGCCATGCGTATGATGTTGGCTTTGCCTTTGATGGCGATGCGGATCGATGCATCGCCGTGGATGAAAGCGGAGAAAAGCTGGACGGCGATGTTTTGCTTGGTGTGTTTGCACAGCAGTGGAAGAAAGAACATCCTAACTGTGTGGCATGCGCGACGACAACCGTGCTGTCGAATCTGGGACTGCGTACCTTTTTGCAGGAACACGGAATAACAACTGCCTATACCGACGTGGGAGATCGGCAGGTTATGCAGACGATGCGCCAAAATCAGAGCGGCGTTGGCGGTGAACCATCGGGACATATGATTTTTCGAGAATATGGCACAACGGGAGATGGACAGTTGACCGCTATTCGCCTGCTGGAATGGCTGGCGACAGAAGGAATGCGGGCATCGGAGCTGCGAAAGCAGTGGAAGCCGTTGCCGCAGATTGTGCGGAACGTGTCTGTTCCGCCGGAGCTTCAAGCAAAAATAGCTGCATCAAACAAGGTCAGAAATGCGGTTGCCGTATGGGAAAAACGACTGGAGGAGGGGCGGCTGCTGGTTCGCCCGTCCGGCACGGAAGCGGTGGTTCGGGTCATGGCAGAGAGCAGCGACGAAGGTGCGATGGAGCAGGCGGTTGCGTCGATTTGTTGTATTATTCGAGGTGAATTAGAATAACATCACCACAAAACGACAAAATGCACAAAATAAAATGACACCTGTTTCAAATGATTTTGTACTTTGCTCAAAAATGATTGACAAGAAACGGACATTTAGGATATAATGTAGCTACTATGAGTTACTCTTGTTCAGATTACAGCAAAAAAAACGCGACGGAGGAAGAGCTTTGTCAGCGGGCACAGGAGGGAGATCGTACGGCAGAAGAAATTCTGGCGGTGCGCTGTTCTCCTTTGGTCAAATCCTGTGCACGACCGTATTTTCTGGCCGGAGCGGACAGCGAGGATCTGATACAGGAAGGCATGCTGGGATTGCTGAAGGCAATCCGCTCGTTTGATCCGGAGCGCGGCGGTTCGTTTTATGCGTTTGCACGAACCTGTGTGCTTAGCCGTATTTATTCGGCAATTCGGTCGGCGGCAGCCAGCAAGCATGGGCCACTTAACCAAGCGGAAAGCATTTCAGAGAAATCTCTCGTTGAAGAAACCTTTGACGTTCCCGCAGCACTATCTGCCGAAGATCCGGTACAGCTGATTATCAGCCAAGAGGAAAGTCAGCAGCGGTGGGAGGCACTGTCGGAGTGCCTGTCTCCGTTTGAGAACAATGTACTCAAGCTGTTCCTCAAGGGATTATCCTATCCGGACATGGCGGAGGAGCTGGGAAAACCAGTGAAATCAGTGGATAATGCGATCCAGAGAATTCGACGCAAAGCGGCGCCGATTCTGCATGGCGGTAGCACGCAGTGACTTGTATGCAAACAAATCCACCTAAGTAATAGGAACGAATGGTCAAGGAGAGGTTATCATGTATCAGGATAAGACAATTGTTTGTAAGGAATGTGGCGAAGAGTTTATTTTTTCTGCCGGTGAACAGGCGTTTTATGAAGAGCGCGGCTTCCAGAACGAGCCGCAGCGCTGCAAGGCGTGCCGTGACAAGCGAAAGAATGCGGCGCATAGCCCGCGTGAGTTCTTCACAGCCGTTTGTGCAAATTGCGGAAAGGAAGCGCGCGTTCCGTTCCAGCCGAAGAGCGACCGTCCGGTTTATTGCAGCGAGTGCTTTGCAAAGATGAAGGGCGAATAATCAGAAAAAACAAAAGTGTCTGCCGAATTCGGCAGACACTTTTGCTATATCCAATTTTGTTGGAAAAACGTATTGAAAAAGTGTGGATGAGACAGTATAATAAGGTTGTTATTTTATTGATTTTTGATTGGAGGTTTACCACCATGGCATTTGTAAACAAGCAGACGACCATCGGCGAGGTTCTCGCAAAGGATATTAACACCGCACAGTTCTTTATGAATATCGGTATGCATTGCTTGGGCTGCCCGCACTCGCAGGGTGAGACCATTGAAGAGGCTTGCATGGTGCATGGCACAGATCCGGATGAGCTGGTTGAGAATATCAATGATTACTTGCAGGCTACCCTGTAAGACAGAACGGAAAACACAGAAAGGACCGATGCGTCGCGTGTCGGTTCTTTTTTGCAAAGCGACGAAATGCACTGCCGCAGCAGTGCATTTCGTGTCATCAGGGAGGAAGGCATGGAGCATCGAATGCATCTGACACCGCGTCTGCGGACAATTATGGATATGATTCCACAGGGAGCACAACTGGCAGATATTGGAACAGATCATGCGTTGCTGCCGGTGGCACTGCTGCGCCGCAGACGCATTGCATCGGCGATTGCGTCGGATATTGGAGAAGGACCGCTGGAAAGCGCTGCGCGAACGATGCGGCAATTCGGTTGTCAAGAGCATGTGTCTCTGCGTCTCGGTGTGGGACTGACAACGACGAAACCGGAGGAAGCAGATACGATTGTGATTGCCGGAATGGGTGGCGAGACTATCGTTGGTATCTTGCGTCAGGATGCATGGGCGCTGGATGGTGCACATTTGCTGCTGCTCCAAGCGATGACCGGACAGGCAGAGCTGCGGCAATATCTGACGGCGCACGGCGGCGTGATTGAGCAGGAAGCTATTTGCCGAGAGGGCAGGAGATATTACACGATTTTGGCAGTGCGGGGCGGCGGAAAACCGATGTCGCAGAGCTTGGCGGAAAGCACACTCTCCGCCCCTCTGTGTCAAGACCCGCTGGCACAGGAGTATCTCACCGTGCAGTTGGACAAAGAACGAAGGATCTGTGCGGCGCTGGAATCGGCAAACAAACAGCGTCCGGAGGAATTGGAACGATGCCGCAGTACGATTCGTGTGCTGGAACAGGCATTGGAAAAGCTGTCGGCTGGGATAGAGAAAGGATAAGGACAATGGTTCGAGTCAAGGATATTTTATCAAAGCTGGAAAACGTCGCGCCGTATGAGCTGGCAGAGCACTGGGATAATGTTGGCTTACTGGTTGGCGATCCGGAGCAGGAGGTTACCGGTGTGCTGTGTGCACTGGACATCACACTGGACGTGGTGGAAGAAGCGATAGAACGCGGCTGTCAGCTGATTGTGGCGCATCATCCGGTGATTTTTACGTCGGTGAACCGTGTGACGACAGATACCGTAACAGGACGTATATTGATTCACATGATCCGAAATCACATTTCCGGAATCTGTATGCATACCAATATGGATTGCGCGGAGGCGGGTGTCAATGATTTGCTTGCGGCATCGCTGGGCTTGACGGATGTGGTGAATATGGAGGCTGGAGACAATAAGATGCTGGGGCGCGTCGGCAATCTGCCGCAGGCGATGACGCTCAAGGA
>CAVBHI010000041.1:0-4783 GCA_963595115.1 bacterium | reverse complement strand
GACAGGGGTATTGGTATCTCACTTTCCGGTCTTGCCTCTGCGGTTGCCAATGTCGGTGGCATTGGCATCATTTCTGGTGTACAAATCGGTTTTCGCGATCCGGACTTTCGCAAAGATCCTGTCTCCGCGAATTTACGCGCGATTGCATCCGAGCTTCACCGTGCACGCGAGTTGTCTCCCAACGGTATTATCGGCATGAATTTCATGTCCATTGATGCACATTATGACGAGTATGTCATCCAAGCCATCCGTCACGGTGTCGATTTGATTATTTCCGGCGCGGGACTGCCCCTTGCACTTCCTCGTCTTGCGGAGGGCAGCGACACCTGTTTAGTCCCTATCGTCTCCTCCGTCCGCGCCTGCCGTCTGATTTTGACCTCGTGGTGGAAAAAGCATCAGCGTCTGCCGGATGCGGTTGTAGTAGAAGGTCCGCTTGCCGGCGGTCATCTTGGCTTCAAGCTGGACGAGCTACTTTCCGGCTCGAACCAGACATTGGATGAAATCCTCCCGGAAGTTTGCTCCTACGTCGAAACGTTTGCCCTTCAGCATAACGCCACTATTCCCGTTATTGCTGCGGGCGGCATCAACTCGCACGCAGATGTATGCCGTGTTATGAAGCTCGGTGCATCCGGCGTGCAGATCGGTACAGAGTTCGTCGCTACGCGGGAATGCGATGCATCGGAGACATTTAAGCAGACCTATGTCAACGCCATCGAGGGCGATGCCCGCATCATCAAAAGCCCCACCGGATTCGCTGCACGCGCGGTGAATACCGCATTCTGCCAGCAAGCCTATGACCACGGCGGCATTCCAATTTCCCACTGTTTCCGCTGTATGCCGGAAATCTGTTCTCCAGAACGATCTCCATACTGCCTGTCACAGGCTCTATTTGATTCTGCCAATGGCGCTCCCAATGGCGGTCTCGTGTTTTGCGGCGCTCGTGTTGGCGAAATCAAGAAAATTTCCACTGTACCGGAAGTCATGCGCAAACTCTGCGGACTCGTATAATGTCGGAATCGCTGTAAATGCAGCCCTACATCAGCAGCACATGCTTTGAAAAACAAACCGCCTCCGTTTTTACAGTTTCATTCACTGTAAAAACGGAGGTTCTTGCTTATCATTTCCGTCATGCAACATCTAGATCTGTACACCGCTTCCGTCAAAGCGCGGAATAAAGCTCTCTCCAACCGATTCGCTGTCTTGGGTATATCCGGAAAGACCAAGCGATTGCACCAACGTGCAGGCATCCTTGTACTCCTCGTCTGTCAGGCGGCGGTTTAGCTCCGGATATTCCTCCAGACGATAAAACGGCGTAAACTGTCGCATTAAGCTAAACAAAATGCGACCGCCCCAGTGCACGGCAACATGGCGCAGCAGCTGGGTGGTATCACCGGCGAGACCCGGAAGCATAAGATGCCGAACTATCGTCCCACAGGAAAGCAGACCATCCAAGGAAAACTGTGGTGCGCCCGTTTGCCGTACCATTTCGTCAATAGCATCGCAGGCGACCTCAAAATAATCCGGCGCGGCAGAGTATCGATCGGCATAATAGCTGCTATAGTACTTGAAATCCGGCAGATAAATATCCACCAAGCCATCCAGTGTACGCAGTGTCTCAACCGTTTCATAGCCACTGCTGTTCCATACAAACGGAATCTGCAAACCATGTGCACGCGCCAGAATCATGGCTTCCCGCACAGAGGGTGCATAATGAGTCGGCGTAACGAGATCAATATTGTGTGCGCCCTGTTGTTCAAGAGCAAGAAAGGTATCTGCCAATCCGGAGACCGCGGTAAGAATTCCGCTTGCGCAGGCAGCCGAACCGCTGATAGCAGCATTTTGACAAAAGACACAGCGCAGAGAGCAATGACAAAAAAAGACCGTTCCGGCGCCGTTCGTGCCGGACAAACACGGCTCTTCCCATTGGTGCAGACTGGCACGCCCGATACGCATTTGGTCGTTCGCACCGCAAAAGCCATAAGAACCAGCCGTGCGGTCAACGCGGCAATCGCGTGGACACAGCGTGCAGGAATCATACATAATAAAACCTTCTTTCTGAGCAACATACCACAAAAACACTGCGCTTCTTCGTAAACAAATAATCTTTTGTATAAATTGTGAAAAATTTAAGCAAAACGAGTTGACAACTTATATTCCATAAAATACTATATCGGCTAAGGATATAGTGATCATTTCGCAATATTATTAGTTATAGAGAAGCAGTTGTATATTTCGATAAGTGAGTGAATGCAGTTGAAAAATAAGCTATTTATGTTGCATCGTTTCTATAGCGAAACCGAAGATGTGTTCGCATCATCGGATGTCACATATGCAGGCATTCAGGATAGCTTGGACTATAGCTGGATTCTTCCTGTCGATTTCGGAGGGAAAAAGATATATGTAACGATTGCCAAGCATACAGCAAGGAATTACCGTGGCGTAATCGCCGTTATCATTGTTTTACTTGCTGGCGGAGGCGTATTTTTATTACGACAAACAATTAAGAAGTAACAACCCTTTTGCACAGACGGCAGAGAAATCTGTCGTCTGTTTTGTCTTTCGTACATAGTGTTAGGCAAACCCCAAATTTCATGATATACTGAGAGAGAAATCAGAAAGGAGGGGTTACATGAAAATTGATTTTTCTCGCCTGCATGAGATAACCATCCCACAGATGAACCATGGGGAAGGCTGTGTCTCGGCGCGTATGTATATGGATCCAAACGTAAAAATCATTCGCAGTGTCCTGCCGAAGGGCGCATCTATCGGCATGCATCGACATCTGGCGAGCAGCGAAATTGATTATGTATTATCCGGTGTCGGTACAACGGTATGTGATGGCGAAGAGGAAGCGCTGACAGCAGGCTGCTGTCACTACTGTCCTAAGGGGTTCGACACACAGCATACAAAATATCGGTGAAGAGGATATGGTATTGTTTACCGTAGTATCCGAGCAATAAAAAGAGGAGGAATTCCCGTGGATTATAAACGATTGACAGACGCAGCGCGCGGCTTGTGTCCGGCAGATGTGCTGTTTCGCGGCGGCACAGTGTTAAATGTCTTTTCCGGCGAATTACAGCGAGCGGATCTGGCAGTGACCGATGGCATTATCGTCGGTCTTGGCACAGGATATAACGCAGATACTGTGATTGACGTAACCGGAAAGACACTGATTCCCGGTCTCATTGACGGACATCTGCATCTGGAATCAACGATGGTCACGCCCTCAGAGCTGGTAGAGGTTGCGGTGCAGCATGGCACAACGACCTATCTTGTTGACCCGCACGAGGCAGCAAATGTGCGCGGCAGGGAAGGCATTCAGTATATTTTGGATGAGACGGAAGCGATTCCGGCAAACGTTTATGTCATGATGCCATCCTGCGTTCCCGCTCTGCCGACAGAGGACAACGGCGCATCGTTTGGGGTGGATGAGATGAAACCGTTTTTACAGCATCCGCGCGTGCTTGGTCTGGGAGAGGTCATGGACTATCTCGCCACCATCACGGCAGAAGCTGGAATGCGCGCCAAGCTGGATCTGTTCACCGGACGTCCGCGTGACGGACATGCTCCGGGACTTACCGGAACAGAATTGCAGGCATATCTGCTATCCGGCGTCCAAACCGACCATGAATCCGATACGGCGGAGGAAATGCTGGAAAAGCACCGTCTGGGTACACATATTTTAATTCGAGAAGGCAGCGCCGCCCGCAATCTGGATGCGTTGGTGCACGGCATTCTGGATAATCATCTGGATACGCATCGCTTCTCGTTCTGTACGGATGACAAGCACATTGAGGATATTCGCGCCGAGGGACATATTGACTGTTGCGTTCGCCGTGCAATCGCGCTGGGAATTCCGGCAAAAAATGCCGTGCAGATGGCAACGATCAATACCGCCAAGCAATATGGTCTGGAGCGCCTCGGCGCCTTGCTTCCGGGCTATCAGGCAGATATTCTCGTGTTGGATGATTTGGATACCGTGACGATTTCGGCAGTTTATCATGCAGGAAGAAATGTTGCATCGTTTCACGCACAGCTCAAGCTGCCTGCGGACAGCGCGCTGCGCCATACCGTAAATTGCCGCCCAATTGCGCCGGAGCAGCTGATATACACTGTGGGTGCAAGCGATCCAGTCATTGGCTTGATTGCAGGACAGCTTGTGACCGTGCGAGAAAATGCAGCTCTGCCACAGGAGAACGGTCAGTTTGTGCCAAATGCGACCTACAGCAAAATTGCCTGTGTCGAACGACACCGCGCGACAGGAAAGGTCGGGGTCGGCGCAGTGCGCGGCTTTGGCATTTGCAGCGGCGCAGTGGCTTCCACCGTGGGGCATGACAGCCACAATTTGATTGTTATCGGTGACAATGATGCCGATATGCTGTGTGCGATTGATACTCTCCGCGCGTGTGGCGGCGGATATACCGTTGTATCACATGGCGAAGTGCTTTATACGCTGGAGCTACCGATCTTAGGCATGATGAGCGATGCCGGTTTTGATTCCGTGCAGAAGACATTGCAGCAAATGGTAGCGCAGGTGCACGCTATGGGCGTGCCAGAGGAGATCTCTCCATTTATCCTACTGTCGTTCCTGGCATTGCCCGTAATTCCGGAGTTGCGCATTACGCCGCGCGGACTATTTGATGTAACGCAAATGCGCTTTCTGCCATAAGCTTTTGCATCTTTACAGCGACAGCAGGTGGGCGGTCAGCTGCTGTGGGGTTTCTACGATATAAGCAGCGCCGCACTCCTCTGCTTCCGCTCGGCTGCCAAAGCCAAACAGAAC
>CAVBHI010000040.1:0-2206 GCA_963595115.1 bacterium | reverse complement strand
CGAGCAGGTTGCCGGAGAGACTCTGACCGAGGGACAGCGCATCAAGGTCTACGTCGTTGAGGTACGCAAGGGAAGCCGCGGCCCGCAGGTGCTGATTTCCCGCACCCATCCGGGTCTGGTCAAGCGTTTGTTTGAGCTGGAGGTTCCGGAAATTCACGACGGCGTGGTTGAGGTCAAGTCGATCGCACGTGAGGCGGGCAGCCGAACCAAGATTGCGGTCGCCAGCAACGATGAGAATGTCGATCCGATCGGTGCATGTGTTGGTCCGCGCGGCAGCCGTGTCGGCGCGATTGTCGGCGAGCTGTCCGGCGAGAAGATCGACATCATCAAGTATTCCGAGGATATGGCAACGTTTGTTTCCGAGGCACTGTCACCGGCGGATGTGGTCAGCGCGATCATGCTGCCGGACGGCAAGAGCTGCCGCGTTATCGTGCCGGATGACCAGCTGTCGCTTGCCATCGGCAAGGAGGGTCAGAACGCGCGTCTGGCGGCAAAGCTGACCGGATGCAAGATTGACATCGGCCCGCAAAGTCAGGCAACTGCCGTCGCGGAAGAGGCAGACGATGACCTGATCGCCGACTAAGGAGGCGAAGCAGCGTGCAGAAGAAACGAATTCCCATGCGGCAGTGCGTTGGCTGCCGTGAGATGCTGCCCAAGCGGGAGCTGATTCGCGTGGTTCGCTCTCCGGAGGGGGAGATTGCACTGGACTTCCGCGGAAAGAATCCGGGGCGCGGCGCATATGTCTGTGCTAAGACGGAATGTCTGGCGCGTGCGAAAAAGTCCCGCGCACTGGAGCGTGCGTTTGGCTGCACGATTCCGGAGGAGGTCTATGACGCTCTGGTAAAGGAAATGGAGGCGCGTCCGACGGATGAATGAGTATTTGAGTACGCTGGGGCTGTGCCTGCGTGCCGGTCGTCTGACGGCGGGTATTGACGCGGCGGCGGACAGCGTGGCGGACGGCGATGTCCGTCTGGTTGTGCTGGCGTCCGACGCCGGAGACAGCACGGAGCGCCGGATGCGCCGTGCCATCGGGGAGCGCAAGATTCCCGTGATTCGCGTGGCGGCGACCGCGGAGGAGATCGGCGCGGCGCTGGGACGGCTGACATGCGCCGTGTGCTGCATCCGAGAAATTGGCTTTGCGGCAACGGTCGCGCAGAAGGCGGCGCAGGAGAATCCGGCGCTTATGCCGACGGCACAGCAGCTGACAGAGAAAAACAGCCGCATTGCGTCCCGACGCGGAAAGAAAAAGTCGGGCGCACGCACAAAAGGAGAAAATGGCTCACACAGAGCCAATGCAATACATCGTAAGAAACGTGGAGGTGAACGCGCATGAGTATTGAGAACAAATACCGTGTACATGAAGTCGCCAAGGATTTTGGAAAGAGCACAAAGGAAATTACCGATGTGCTGACCGAATACTCCAAGACTCCAAAAAATCATATGCAGGTTCTGGAATCGCAGGAGCTGAATATTGTTTTTGACTATATGACCAAGAAGTACCCGGTCAATAACATGGAAGAGGTACTGGCAAAGCAGTCTGCCGAGCGCAAGGCGCCGACCACACAGGTGGTGCGCAAGCCGGTCGAGGAAAAGAAGAGCGAAAAGAAAGCCGCTCCGGCAAAGACGGAGTTCCGTGCGGATGCCAAGCAAGAGCAGAAGCCCAAGCAGCAGAAGAAAAAGCGCCAGCCGGCAAAGCCGCATGAGCAGCGTCAGATTCTGCGCCCGCAGGGCAGCAAGGTAGAGCCGGAGAAGGCAACCATTACAAGCGACGAGAATCAGCAGCAGAGCAAGAGCAAGCAGATTCACCGCATCGACACCCGCGGCGGCGGTAACGTCAATCTGGATCGTTATGATGAGCGCATCGACGCGCTGGTTCCGGAGAAGGCGGAGCGCATGAAGCAGGGCAAGCAGAAGATCAAGAGCAAGGCGGATAACCGCCGTCCGTTCTCCAACAAGCGCCGTCAGGAGGAGCAGGAGAAGTTCAAGCGCTTGCAGCGTCAGCAGCAGCAGGTCAAGAAGGTACAGCTCAAGGTCATGATTCCGGACGAAATCAACGTCGGCGAGCTGGCGTCCCGTCTGAAGCGAACGGCGGCAGACGTCATCAAGGAGCTGCTCAAGCTGGGTGTTATGGCGAACATTTCACAGACCATCGATTTTGACACCGCGGCGCTGGTTGCTGAGGAGATGGGCGCGAAGGTAGAGAAGG
>CAVBHI010000039.1:0-4257 GCA_963595115.1 bacterium | reverse complement strand
GTCAAATCCACTTTCCAGAACGGCACTGTCCGAAATCGGATTATAGCCGTGGTCGCCGCCCAGCTCCCCGTGGACAACGCAGAGATTGACCTTGGTGGGATCAAGTGGTGCACGCAGTGAAATGGATGCCGTGCGATCCTGAAAGGCTGCGCCCCAGACGATGGTCTTGCCGTCGGCAAGGGGAACGGGCATCAGTGTGCGCTCGGTGAATACCGTTAAATTGGATGGGAGCGCCTGCGTGTACGGACTGCGGGCGTGGTAATAATCGTGATTGCCGGGGGAAAGGAAGATGGGCGCGGTGCACGCGCCGAGCAGGGAAAAGACCGTGTTGGAAACGGCAGGCGGAACCTCCGGCGAGTCAAACAGATCACCGGCGATCAAGACGGCATCGGCGTGCCGCTGTGTTGCCTGCTGCAAAAATTCCTGTAGAGCGGTCAACTGACACCGGATGGCCTGCTTTGCCTTTTCCTCCGGAAGAAATTCAAATCGTGCGCCGATGTGAAGATCGGCAGCGTGAAAAATGAGTGCCATAGTAACGTTACCTCATGCTTGCAATGGATAATAGAAGGGATAAGAAAATCCCATTCTTAGTATAGCATCTTTTGCGGAAACTGCAATGAAATGTCACAAAAGACAGCAAAACAGCCGCCTGTTACAGACGACTGCCTCGCGTTGCATACATTTCACAAATAAAGGGGGTAAGAGATAAGCGGGATACCGGCATATCCCGTTTGGTAGAGAAATGGCTTTCGTTCTCTACGTCTTTTATGATACACGAAAAAACAGCTGTTTTTGTAAACAAAATATGAAAGAAGTGTAACGATTTCTTATCTTTTTTTCGCATTTTTTCGCGTTTGTTCCAGAAAACATCGACATTACCGGCGCGGACGCAGGCGGCGGATGTCGTCACCGATAAAGCGGAGCGGCTGAAATTCACCGAGAATGCGTGAGGCAATTGCCGGAGAATAGCGCTTTTCCAGATCGGTCGGAATCAGATTGGTATTGATAATCATCGGACGCCGCTGCATCAAACGCGTGTTGAGCAGGTCATACAGACAGGAGGTGGTAAATGCCGTCGCCATCTCAGTGCCGAGATCGTCGAGGATCAGCAGATCGGCAGAGCGATATTTCTCCAGCTGCTCGGCGGCTTCGTCGGGATTGTCGCCGCGGAATTGGACGGCTTCAAAGCAGGCAAATACATGAATGGCGGTATCATACGCGACAGAAAAGCCGCGCTCGGACACGGCGCGCGCGATGCAGGAGGACAGGAAGGTTTTCCCCAGACCGGCAGAGCCAAACAGCAGCAGATTCTGATAGCTTGAACCGAAGGAATCGGCAAACTGGCGGCACTGCTTATAGTTGACCTGCATGATAAAGCGCGGAGATTTTCCCAGACGCTGATCCACGGTGTCACTGTAGTAGTTAAAATCGAAAGAAGAAAAATTTTCTGTATCAATCGGCAGAATGGTGGACAGACGCCGTGTTTGCTCAGCGGCATATTTATCCCGCACACAGCGGCACAGATGACCGTCTGCATAGCCGGTGTCGTTGCATTCGGCACAGTCGTAGGTAGGCGTTAGATAGTCGGGCGACAGACCGTTTTGTAAAAGCAGCGCACGCTTTTCATCCTGAAGCGCGAGATTGCGGTCACGGAGCTGGGAAATGGCGTGCTCCGGATCAATTCCGGTGTCCAAGGCGGCGCGCACGGCGTTGGCGCAGGTAGCCTGTAATTCGCGGTCGATCGCACGCAGACGGGGAATACGGGTATATAGCTCGGTGCGTCGTCGTTCTGCCTGCGCTTCGTGCTCGGAGCGGGATGCCTCCAGCTGACGTAGGACAGCGGACAGGATTGTCTTTTCATATGCCATGAGAATTCTCCTTTTCGGTGGTCGCGTTCAGCTGATTGAGCCAGTCGCGCTCCCAGTCGGAAAGCGTATCGGCTGCGGCGGGCTGCATCGTTGTGGCGGGTGTCGCCTGCTTTGCCGCCGTCTCCGGTTCGAGCGCGGTGATTTCAGCGGCGGTATGCACGCCCTTTTCGTGCCAGCTGTCCAGAATACCCTTGAGGTATTTCCAGCTGAATCGTCCGATGCGCGCGTACAGACGTGTCTTGGCCAGCGCGATGGCATCCGGCGTAAAACCTTGACGGATGAACTCCGATAGGTAACGGTATTCGCTGGGCGCGGGAGCGCGTCCCGCCATGTCTAGCGCCCGCATCATCTCGGCGATAATCGGCTTTTCCTGCTCGGATTGGGAAAGAAAGGCGGCGGATGCCTCCGCCGAGCGTATACCCATGTCTGCCCAGAGATAGGCTTGATCCTCAATATCACGGCGGCTGACCAGCCCCTTTTCCCTCTTGAGATAGGTCAGCAGGTCGATGAGCACATCGGCGGGAAGACCGAGATGATCGTAGGCTGTGAACAGTGTGCGCAGCTGGCTTTCCGTGAGTGTGCGCCCGAGCACGGATTCTGCTGTCTGGCAGACCGCCTGAAAGCGGCGGTCGCTCATGCGGTTGGTGCGCAGGTCGGCGACCGTATAGCGCGGCGGCGCAGCGTCATGCGATCGCTCTGCGGGCGGCAGAGAAGAGGAAATGGTTAAATGATTCAGCGTAAACAGCGCACGGTCGAGACGATCGCGCGTAAAATTGAGGTCGCGCATCATGACGGTCTTGTCTGCGGACGCGCCCCGGCGGGCAAGATAAAGATAGACCAAAGCGCCGTCGCCATCGCCGCACGCCAGCAGACGATCCGCGACATCGGCGCGGAGCACACAGTATTCGGATTCGGCGGGGATGAGCGATTGCAGAGACATAAACGACCTCCTTGTCTGAGATTTTATCGAGTAAAAAAAACAATATGCTTCCGCCGCAGGACAGGGCGGAAACAGACACTTTTATTATATCGTGACAAAAGTGATAGCGCAAGTCTCTCCGGAGGAAGAAAATTTCATGGATTTACTGATGATTTTTTAGAAAAAAGAGAGTATAATGAAAATGTATTTTTGCAGAAGGGTGACGTGCCTCGACAGAAAGGGCATAGCGGATCATCTGCCGCACAGCGCGAACGGCGAGCCTGCGCCGTGCGCTGCCCCTGCAAACTGGATAGAAACCAACCGGACGAGCCTGCGTTCCGTGCGGTTTTCGGAACGAACTTTACAACGACATCCGTTCGGCGGTTCGCGAAGCGACCGACGGAAGGGAATCCCAAACGACCGGAGCAAATTTCCCGCTGCTCCGGAATCAATCTGAAAGAAATGCAGGGGGTATCACCGAATGATTTCTCATGGCAAAAACATCAAGATTCTGGCTGGCAACTCGCACCGGGCTTTGGCAGAGCAGATTGCGAAGGCACTCGGTCTTCCGCTCAGCGACTGCATCGTCAGCCACTTTGCGGACGGCGAGGTTTCGGTCACAATCGGCGAGACGATTCGTGGCTCGGACGTATTCCTGATTCAGTCTACCTGTGAACCGGTCAACGATAACCTGATGGAGCTACTGATTATGATTGACGCATGTAAGCGTGCATCGGCAGGACGTATCACCACGGTTATTCCGTACTTTGGCTATGCTCGTCAGGATCGCAAGTCCAAGGCACGTGACCCGATCTCCGCCAAGCTGGTCGCAAATCTGCTGACTGCTGCGGGCGCAGACCGTGTTCTGACGATGGATCTGCATGCACAGCAGATTCAGGGCTTCTTTGACATTCCGGTGGATAATCTGATTGGTGCGTCGATTTTGATTCCGCACATCATGAATTATTTTGGCCGCAGCCGTGACGATGTGATGATTGTCTCTCCGGATCTTGGTTCGGTTACTCGCTGCCGTAAGTTCTGCGAAAAGCTGGACTACCGTCTGGCTATCATTGACAAGCGTCGTCCGCGTGCCAATGTCTCGGAGGTCATGAACATTATCGGTGATGTGCGCGGCAAAAAGTGCATCCTTTGCGATGACCTGATTGATACGGCGGGAACCCTGTGTCATGCGGCAGAGGCATTGATCTCCATTGGCGGTGCGACGGAGGTTTATGCCTGCGCGAGCCATGGCGTACTGTCCGGCCCGGCGGTAGACCGCTTGGAGGCAAGCCCGATTAAGGAACTGTGGCTGCTGGATACCATTGCGCTGGCGGAGTCCAAGCAGCGTGAGAAAATTAAGACGCTGAATGTTGCCCCGCTGTTCACCGAGGCAATTGCCCGCGTTTACGAGGAAACCTCGGTTTCCCCACTTTTTGATTGATGAATCGGATACATACGGCGGCGCGGCAT
>CAVBHI010000038.1:0-5193 GCA_963595115.1 bacterium | reverse complement strand
CGGCAAATTCCTTGTGCAGCTCCGGCGCCAGCTTGCCGCCAGCCTGCGTCATCGTGCGCAGATCCGGCAGCTCCATCCGGAAGAAACGGATGCGCTTGAGCATCTCATAGGTAAACGGAACGCCGCCGAACGACGTCGCGTGGTTGTCCTTCATGAAGCTCCAGAAATCCTTGGATACAATCGGATTGGTGGTCAGCAGCATCGTCGCACCCACCTGCGTGTGCGAGTTGATGATGGAAATACCATAGGTATAATTCATCGGCAGGGTCGTGACCGGACGCTCGGTGTCGTCCAGCTCCAGATATTCCACGATGGAATCCGTGTTTGCCTGAATATTCTTATAGCTCTGGCGAACCAGCTTCGGGCTGCCGGTCGAGCCGGAGGTCGTCAGCAGCAGCGCCAGCTCATCATACAGCGGGTATACGGTCTCAAAATCTGTCTTGACCAAGGAGTAGCCAAAGCGGGACAGCACGACCGGATACGAGTACTTCTCCAGCAGCTCGTCCGGCAGATACAGATACGACGGGCTGTATACCTCCAGCAGATGCTGTGCCAGCACATCATTGATGTTTGCGTCCACCATCAGCGGTACAACTTTGTTGTACAAAAAGCTGAGATAACCCGCCGCTGAGCCGATGACGTTTTTGCAGAAGCAGAACACCAGGCAGCGTCCGCCGACTGCCGCGCCCAGTTCCTTTGCGAAGTCCTCCAGACCGGCATAGCTCAACGTTTCTCCGCCTTCCTGAAGAAACGCGGTCTTTTCTCCAAATTTTCCAAAACTATCGTAGTAGCTCATATTTTCTTCACTTACCTCGAAACTAGAATCATGGGTTTGACAGGCGAGTCCAACGCTCTGTCCGAAACCAAACGGATTCGCTCCGTCATTACTACAGATATTACTGAATTTCAACTGCGGCGCTTTTAACATTTTTGTCGTTTAGTACGCCTTTTTCAGTCGTTCCTCATTATATCACAGCAGTTTTTTTCCGTCAACTAGACGGTTCTACAAATTCGGGTGTTCTGTACCGTTTATCGGCGGTTGGAGCGCCGCCAGATATGCTGTTCCTGCGCCGCCCGAATCAGCTCGTCACGAAAATCCGGATGTGCCAGCGAAATCAGCCGCTCTGCCCGCTCCCATGTCGAACGTCCTTCCATGTTCACCACGCCGTATTCGGTTGCCAGATAATAGACCTCGCTTCGCGGAGAAGTGACAATATCTCCCTGAAAATGCGGGCGAATGCGAGAATGGCGCACGCCCTGCTTGTCCTGATAGGTCGAGCTCATGCACAAAAACGCCTTGCCGCCATGCGACCGCGCCGCGCCGGTCAGAAAGTCCAGCTGTCCGCCCGTGCCGCTGATTTGCCGCATCCCCGCGCTCTCCGACGAGACCTGCCCGAACAAATCCACCGCCACGCAGCTGTTGATGGAAACCATATTGTCCAGCTGCGCAATGACCTGCGGGTCATTGACATACTCCAGCGGGAAGGCGGAGATGGACGGGTTTTCATCCATCCACTCATACAGCTCACGAGAGCCAACGCCGACGCCGAGCACACTCTTGCCGCGGTTGATGGTCTTGTACGCGTTGGTCAGCTTTCCTGCCTTGTGCAGGCGCAGGTAGGCATCCGAGCACAGCTCGGTGTGCATACCAAGATCCTTCAGATCCGATTCTGCAATCAGCAGTCCCATTGCATTGGGCAGACTGCCAATGCCCAGCTGAAGCGGAACGCCGTTTTTCAGATGCGGCATGATATGCGCCGCAATTTGAATATCCGTCTCCGTCGGCTCCGGAATGTCCATCTTCGGCAGCGGCGGGTGTTCTCCCTCTACAATATAATCGACATCGGAAATGTGAATGCACTCATCGTAGCCGCCGTACAGCTTGGGCAGCCGCTCATTGATCTCCAATATCACCACATCCGCCTTGCGCAGAATTTCGCCGCACACGCCGGTTGAAGTGGAAAAGTTGAAAAAGCCGTGTCGATCCATCGGCGTGACGCTCATCATCGCCACATTGACCGTCAGAAAATAGCGATAGTACGCGGCGTTGTTGTGAAATACCATCGGAATGTAATAGCACAGACCGCGGTCGCTCAGCCGCCGTTCGTATGTCGAGTAATGCCATGTATTATAGATAAAATGCTCCTGCGACGGGTCGCACTCTGCCGCCTCAATCGGTCCAAATACCAGATTGCCGCGTATTTTTACATCCCACAGCTCGTCTCGCCGTTTCGCCAGCGCACGATCCAGCAGCACCGGCATCCCCAGCGACGTCGTGTAGTCCACCCAGTCTCCGTTCTTTACGATCTGCACCGCCTCTTCCGGCGTGCGCAGCTTGGAGAGGTATTCCTGTTGAAATCCCATCTATCTACTCACCTCTGCTGTCGTCCGATTGTTCCTTTTCTTTCGTTTCTATCTAATAGTATACACGAATTTTCCAAAAAACAAAACGGGAAATCCTTCGCCCTGCTTGCCGGAATCGTCAAAAAGCGGGCACGAATCGCGCTCAGACTCAATCTTGCAGGAAGCCGCCAAAAGGGCAAAAGGAAAAGCGCTGCGATCCCCCAACCGCAGCGCATTTTACGGAAGTCGCCCCACACGACTCCTTCTGTTTTATACGGGAAAAAGCAAAAAGTTTAGCCGAAAACCTATCGTTTTCATAAGTGCTTCCCCTTACGAGCTTTAGTATAGCACAAAAGAAACGGGTTTTCCTCCCTTTCTCACAATCAGGCGAAATCCTGTAATAAACGGGATGATTTCAACTATTATTTTCCAAAAACACCGTCACCGTAAACACACCATCCTTACATTCCAGCTCCATATCGCCGTGATAGCGGTCCGCAATGGAGCGTAAAATGCGCAGTCCGTATCCGTGATGCCGCGCATCCTTTTTGGTCGTCTTCGGCAAACCGTCCTCGTTCAGCCTCCGTGACGGGTCGCAGCTGTTGCTGACGCGGACAAAATAGAAGCCCCTCTGTTCGCCCGCCTTGACCCGAATAAACGGATGCGGCAGCTCTGCCACGCAGCCCTCCAGCGCGTTGTCCAGCAGATTGGAAAACAGATTGCTCTGGTCGATTTCCGATACGTTCCACTGATCCACCTCAGCCTGCACCTGCATATCAATGCCGCGCCGCTGCGCTTCGTCTGCCTTCACCGTGACGATAGCATTGATGACCGGTGAGGTACAGTAGGTCACCGGTGTAATGTCCCGCAGCCCCAAATTGATTTCCCGCAGCGCCTGTTCCCGCTGCTGTTCATCTGCGCTGTCCACCATCGCCTGCATCTGTGTCAGCTGCCTGCGCAGCACCTGACAGCATCGCGTCATGTCCTCGGTATTCGCCTGCATCAGCCGGTAGTATTCGTACTCGGTCTCCTGCTGCTGCCGCATTCGTTCCAGCGCCATTTCGCTGTTCTGCGCAATCAGCATTCCGGCAATCGTCTCAAAAATCAAAAAGTCCGCGAGAACAGCCAGACCGGAGCACGCCAAAAACGTCACCATGCGCGTTTCCGCCTCTTCCGCGCTCGGATCGCCCCACATGCCAATCATAAAGGCGCATTGCGTGACCTCCAGCAGCACAATCATCACGCCGATGTTGTGGCGAATCATCGGCTCCAGCTGATGCCAAAATGTCGCAGAAATCGTTGCCAAGCCCAAAAAGATGATTGATGCCTGCGATTGCAGCATCGCCCACTGTCCGTTCCACACCGTTGCCTCGCTGCCGAATCGAACGTAGACAATGCCCTCCATAATCATCTCCGCCGCAAGCAGCAGACTCAGATTGCACCCGACGATCGCCAGCTTGCGCCGTCGGCTCTCGCGGCAGACAATCCAGCAAATCGCCGCCGTCATCAGTATTGCCCACAGCAGGCGCACCACGCGAAACGTCATTGTAGTGCCGGCATCCGGCAGTATATCCGCATACGTAATCAGACTGTCGCCCAGAAAGCCCAGCGCGTTGCTTGCGCCCATCTGAATACTGCCGATATTCAGCAGCAAATTCATTCCGTAAATCGACAGTGCGATACCATATGTAACCCCTCGATTCCATCTACGCTTGCGCGGCACCACAATCCAAAAAACACTCAACGCCATTGCCTGAAGCAGCAATACGCCGCTCGTTATGATGATGTCCTGTCTGAGCACCATACTCTTTCCTCCCCTCTTTCTCCCATTACACCCTTTCTCGCAGCCGAAGCTCTCGAACGAATCTCCCGTCGTCCCAATACTCTCGGTGCGAGCCGCGGTACATCCACAAAATTCGGTGCAGCGCCTCCTTTCGCTCCCGTTCGTCCGCTGCACCGTTTGTCTTGTGCTTCCCCCATTCCAGCTTGTGCACGGCACGGTGACTCCATCTCACCGCAACAACACACCAACCATCCCGTTTCCACGCCCGCAGAACAATTTGCGCGTTCGGGACATCCGCACGGCAATTTTCCACCGCACCGCCCAGCAGCTTGTCAAACAAAATATACTGATCCAGCTCCTCAATATGCCAGTCCCCTGTCTCCAGCTGTGCGTCAAACACGATCCCGTTTCGTTGCGCCCGTGTTCGCCACAGGTTGACAATCGCGTTGACCACCGGCAGAGCGGAATACGGGATAAATTCATTTTCCGTCAGCTGCTGCTTCATGTCCTCCAGCAGCTGCATACTTTTTTCGCGGTTTTCGCCGCAGGACAGGGTATACAGCACTTGAATCTGGTTTTTGAAGTCATGGCGAAACCGTGCCTGCTCCTCCGTGCGCTGCTGCAACAGGCTGTAATAATGATACTGCGCCTCCTGCTTTTCGCTCAGACGCTTCATTTCCAGTTGATCCCGCCGCGCCCCAATCGCGCGCGTAATCAATTGATACAACACAATGTCCGCCGCCAGCGACATCGCAGACATCAGCCCGAAATACAAAAGCAGCTGGTCACTCAGACCGTCAATATTCCACATCTCTATGCTGTACAGACAGGTGCACTGCGACGCCGCCAATACAATGGACAGCAGGATAATCCGCCACTGCATTCGACCGTCCATGTGATTCCAAAACGTCGCTGAGATAACCGTAACCGACAGGGTGACGATCGGGCAGAGAATCTGCATCGTCCACAGACTGAGCGTGGTGTGCAGCGGCATACGAAGGACATATACCTGAATGACCTCCATCAGGACTTCGCCGATTAAAAATACCACCGTCATGTTCACCGCC
>CAVBHI010000037.1:0-10127 GCA_963595115.1 bacterium | reverse complement strand
TGTTGAAGCCAACGTAGTTGATGACGCCCTTCTTTGCAGCCAGCTCTGCCAGCTCACGGGATTCCTCTGCGGAAATGGACAGCGGCTTCTCGCAGTATACATTTTTTCCATTCTCCAGAGCTGCCTTTGCAACCTCGTAATGGAATGCGTTCGGGGTAGCGATGTCTACCAGATCCACGTTCGGATCGGTGACAACGTCGTGCCAATCGGTCGAGATGCGCTTGAAGCCAATCTTCTTCTGTGCTGCCTTTGCAGCCTCCTCGTTGGCATCTGCAACAATTTCAAAGGATGCAACGCCATAATCCGGTCCAAACAGCATTTCTGCGTCTGCCAGAGCAGAAGAATGCGCCTTACCCATCCAGCCGGAGCCTACCAGACCAATACGAATTTCGTTCATAACGACTTCCTCCTCATACAACTAGTTCTTAATCTTACGTGTTGTTTTACGATGAATTTCTCATGCAGGCTGTTGTGTTCTTCCCTCAACCTGTGCCCATAGTATAACGCGGATTTCGCGCATTGTCATTTCACTATATTCTCTTGTTCTATACAAAAATTACTCAGTTTCTGATGGCGTTAGTCGTTTTGCACCATTCTGTCTATCCTTCTTTGTACACTATGTCAAATCCTTGTTCTTGTCTTCGCGAGTTCTGTGAATCGCTGTCGGTATCGGCGATTGCCGGGGTGGGTATGCGCCCGATTTCTTTCGCTGTCTCAAAAGAAAAAATAAGCATATGAGGTTTCACCTGGAAGTTGGGGCGGCGCTGCACAAAACCGCAAATTTACACGAGCTTTACGGAAGAATGGTTTTCAATTTTACATGCGCCCTTCATAATAAAGGCAGATTATCATAGATGGAGGAGCGGAAATTGAAAGGAATGAAACAATTTGCGGTGTGTACCGCAGTACTGTTGCTTGGACTGACCGGATGCCAGAAGGCAGGGGAGACTCTGCCGGATTTATCCGGACTGGGCGAGGTTATAGCAGTGTCGCGTGAGGAAGGCTCCGGCACGCACGATCAGTTTGAGTTGCTGGTGAACACGCAGGAGAGCGGAGCGGATGACGTTGCCTTGTCTACCGAGGAAATGAAGAAGAAGGTAGCGACGTCTAAAAATGCCATCGGCTATGTCGCATACAGCACGCTGAAGGAGGACGACCGCGTAAAGGCGCTGTCTGTGAATGGTATCCAGCCGGAGGAGCAGTCAATCCAAACAGAAAAGTATCCGCTGTGCCGACGCTATTCGTTGGCGTGGAAGGGAGAGTTGCGACCGGTGGAGCAGGATTTTTTGACCTATATTTCCACAGCGGGACAGGAGCTTGTTGCACAGAGCTGCATTCCGGTGTCCGAGAATAAGACATTTCTTTCCGATGAATCCGGCGGAAGTATTACTATCTGCGGTTCATCCTCGGCTGCACCGCTGGTGACGCAGCTGGCAAAGCAATATGAGAAGGAAAATCCAAATGCAGACATTGTGGTCACGGCGACGGACTCGACGGATGGCTTGACCGCAGCGATTCAAGGGGATTGTGATTTGGCGATGTCGAGCCGCGATTTACAAAGCTATGAAACCGAGCTGCTAGAAACCCAGTCGATTGCGCTGGATGGTATTGCGGTGATTGTACCGACGGATAGTCCGCTGGAAAGCCTCACGACCGAGCAGCTGCAAACCATATTTGACGGAGACGTCAGTCGGTGGGAGGAGCTGAACTAATACGGCGTTCCGCGTACCAAGTACCAATTTGCGGATGGAAAACACAACGCCCTGCGGAGAACATCCGCAGGGCGTTGTGTCATATAAAGATGTTGCGTTGCGTCAATTAGACGTACTGCTCAAACTCGTCGATTTTCTCGTTGCAGATGCGGTGCAAGGTTTCGCGGACAGCGCCCGAACCCTTGACCATGGAGCGCAAGTATTCCACAACACGTCCGCCGCAACCGACCTCAAACAGGTTGCAGCCGAAAATGGTGTGATCCGACAGCAGCGGATACAGATTATCGGTTTGTACGCTGTCCGGATCGCCCAGCGTGATGCCGGAAACCGCAGCCAGCAGATTATCCATATTCGGATCGGGGCTGAGTTCAAAGGCTTCGCCATTGTCATCCACCGCCAGTAGATAACGAAGCCAGCCGGCAATTGCCAGAGGAATATAACGCAGGCGGGAGATCTTATTCATCGGAACAGAAGAATTGTAATATGCCTTCAGCGTCTCGCCGTAGCGGGTAGCGACCTTGAGGGAGGTGTCGGTGCAGATGCGCTCCGGCGTGTCCGCCAGATACGGATTCGGATAACGCACCGTAAGGATCTCGTGAATAAACTCAATCGGATCAAGGACACCTGGATCGGCGCCGAGCGGCATTGACTCGGTTTCACTGATACCGGAAATCAGTGCGGTAATTTCCGGATCGGACATCTGCTCGGCGATGGTTTTGTAGCCCAACAGACGACCATATACGCCCATTGCGGTATCCATTGGGTTCAGCGTGGAGCAGGACTTCATGGACATGCATTTTTCGACAATGGAACCGGTGGTAAAGATAACGCCCATCTGCTCCAGCGGCGGGCGACCGTTCGGGAACTTATCCTCAATGACGAGATACTGTGGACGCTCGGTATTGACGAACAGCGAGATGTTCGTGCCCTTTGCCGTGACGATCGGATTGGTGTCCTCAATGCCGTCCGCACGCAGCACACTGGCAATTTTCACGCTCGGATACGGCGTGATTTTGTCGATCATCGTGCGCGGGAACGAGATGCTGCCGGTCAGATAGGCAAACTCAACGGCATCAATCTTGCCGTTGGACAGCCACTTGGATGCCATGTCAAACATCGCGTGCTGTAGGCGATAACCGTTGTTGTAGTAGTTATCCATTGAGATGAGTGCAAGCGGTTTGTTGCAGGTATGCATACGCGTCAAGCACAGAGCGGTCAGCTTGCCGATATAGCTCAGGCAGCCATTTTCCGGACCGTTTTTCATATCCGATGCGACCGTCGGCAGGAACTTTTTGTTGGCATCGCGAAGATTATACGCTTTTTCCGTAACCGTCATCGTCACCATCTGGAGGGATGGCGCGGAGAAAATCTCCGAGAGGCGGTGAAATTCCGCATCCATTTTTACGGTTTCGGCAACCGAACCGACAACCTCCTTCTTGAGGAAGCCGTCTGCGTGCAGTGTTACCGCAATGGACAGGTTGTCATAGGGGCGGTAGAAACGGTCGATAATCTCGTTGTCATATGCTTCGCAGCAGATGATACCGGTGTTGGTCAGCCCGACGGTCAGCAGACGCTGCGCCAGAACAGCCGGAAAGGCGCGGAAGATATTGCCTGCGCCGATGTGCAGCCAGGTTGGGGCAGCTTTGGTGCGCTCCCGCATGGCGGGAATATCGTAGGTCGGAATGCGGTATCCGAGCCAGTTCACTTTTTTTTCCAGACTCTCCAGAGACAGTTTCATGTATTTCACCAGTCCTTTTTGTAAATCTCAATGATATTGCTGTGGCGTTATCGCGATCAAGCATCTATAGTATAACAAACAATAGCGTGTATTTCCAGTCATATAGTACAAAAAATTTCGCTGTAATGGGAATAATGGTGGAAAATGCACCAAGAATGCAGGCGGCGCGGGAGGAGAGCGGCGGGAAGAGGCGGAGAAATGGAGAAAAAAGAAGAGCGACCCCATGCACAAATTTCCGGAATGTGCACGGGGTCAGCTTTTTGAAAGAGATAAAGGATTACCTAGAGTTTGTAATTACCGTATTTATGCGGCGAGTACCAGCGGGGAGAATACGATATAGAAGATTGCGGCAACAACCAGACCAACAATCGTGACCGGCCAGCGCAGCTTCCACGGCGTCATATCGACAGCGCCGATGTCCTTGACCTCGTACTCCTCCGATGGGCAAACCTTTTGCAGGATTGCCATGATGATCAGGAAGAGCGGGAACAGGACTGCCATTGCGTACAGATAATGAATCTCCTCTGTGGTGCCCGGATAGCAGGGCTTGATCAGCAGGAACGCACCGTAAACAACGAAGTGAATGACGGTAATCAGATATGGGGTGAACTTCGGCACGCGCTTGAACATAATAACGCCCAGAACCGTGCACAGAACCGGCAGGGAAAGGAAGTTTGCCAGCGAGTTCAGGAAGGTGGTGATGCCGTTTGCATACAGAACGAACGGCGAGATGGCAATCGAAATAATTGCGGCGATTGTGCCGTACAGCTTGGAAACTCTTACGCACTTGGCATCCGAAGCGCCCTTGCCGATGGTGGTGCGATAAATATCCAGAGTGAACATGGTGCAGGCAGAGTTCAGAACCGAGTTAAAGGACGACAGGATCGCGCCGAACAGTACGGCGGCAAAGAAGCCCATAATCGGAGTCGGAACAACTGCGGCGATCAGTGCGGGATATGCCATGTCGATCGGGGAAGCCGACGAGTTGATGACCTCCTGGATGGACGGCAGGTGATAGGCGATAATGCCAGGGAAAATCAGATACAACGGACCAAGGCACTTGAGGAAGCCACAGTAGATAGCACCCTTCTGACCTTCCTTCAGGGACTTGGCAGCCAGCGCACGCTGAACGAACGACTGGTTGCAGCACCACCAATACAGGTTGGAGAACAGCATACCGGTGAAAATCAGCGGCCACGGCAGATTCGGCTGCGCAGAGTTCCAAGCGGACCACGCGTTCAGCTTCTGCGGCTCATGCGTCAGGATGTACGACATGCCCGCGCCGATGCCGCCGCCGGAGGTCTCATGACCCAGAACCGCGAGCGCGATAAACGGAATCAGGAATCCGGCGATGATAAGACCAACACCGTTGATGGTATCGGATACCGCAACCGCCTTCAGACCGCCAAAGATGGCGTAGCAAGCGCCAACGATGCCGATGACGACACAGAGAACGGCGATCGCCATGAACTGGTTTCCGTCAAACAGGGAATCAAAGTTGAAGATACGTACAAAGGCAACCGCACCGGAGTACAGAATAACCGGAAGGTTCAGGAAGCTGTACATCAGAACGATAATCAGGGAGAACATCAGCTTGACATTCGTGCCAAAGCGCTCTTCCATCATTGCAGGAATGGTGGTGACGCCCATCTTCAGGAAGTTCGGCAGGAAGTAGTGTGCCAGAATCAGCAGTGTAAAGATAGAGCCGACTTCAAAAGCGGACGGACTCATGTTAGTCTGCCAGGACTGACCGTTCAGACCAACGAGCTGTTCTGCCGAAAGGTTGGTGAGCAGAAGGGAACCGGCAATAACAATGCCCGGAAGGCTGCGGCTTGCCAGAAAATAACCGTCTGCGGTTTCAAGATTATCACCCTTGGTTTTGATGGTAGAAATAATCGCAACCAGCGCCGTAAAAGCGACGAAGGAGATGATGATCCACGGAGTAGAATTCAAAAAACCCATTCTTCTTTCCTTCTTTCTTTGTTTTATTGTCAAGACCGTTTTGATTTGCTGCGGTATTGTGTGCAAAGAGGAAAATGTTGTTGCTTGCTTGTTGTAAATAGAAACGGTTGAGACAGTATACATTGATGCAAGCGGGTTGCCCTGCAGCAGCCCGCTGCATCCATGTCGTTACACAACCTTTTCCGGAAAGAACAGAGGATTAACCCCAGTACTTTTCTACATGAGCGCGGGTGCGTGCCGCTGCCTGCTTGATGTTCTCCTCGTTGGAGAGCTGGTAGTAATCCGGACGGAATACCTCCATCGTGCAGACATCGCCCTCAAAGCCGATCTTCTTGAGCGTATCAGCATAACGCTTGTGATCCAGGCAATCGCCTGCCTCGTCCGGCCACAGACGCTTCTCGTCGTTGTTGTAGGCTGCGCCACACGGCATATTTTCCATACCGTTCAGATGCCAAACAAAAATCTTCTTGCCGTCGGCCTTTTCCAGCGCGTCCCAAGAGGAAGCCATTGCATGGAAGTGGTACTGATCGAGGGTGATACCGACCAGCGGATGATTGACCTCGTTTACAATATCATACGCATACTCGAAGCGGTTGATGGACATCGTTGGTGCGCCGCAGAACTCGATGGACAGCTTGATGCCGTATGGCTCAACCTTTTTGACCATTTCCTTGATAACCGTAACGGCATCCTCACGGATTTCGTCAACGGTTGCCGGAACGGTCAAATCCATGGACGGAACAACAACGATCATCTTACACTGAAGCTTGTTGCAGTCCGCGATAATCTGATCCAGCTTTGCCATAACGGCATCCTTTTCCTCCTGCGTCTGCTTCATGTTGAAAAAGACGAGAGCGTTATAGGACAGCATCTTCAGGTGATGCTTCGGGTCAGCGAACCAAGCGGCGAGGTCGTCGATGGTGTACTTGCCAGCCGCGATCTCGCGATCAAGGCACTCGGACTGAATATCAATATAATCTACACCGTACTTCTCGCAGAGATCCAGATCCTCCAGAACCGAATGATTCTCGCAGAAGCGGTTGCAGCCTTCGTTAAAACCGATTTTCATAGTGATGTTTCCTTTCTATATAAGGTAGGGGGTTACTTTGCGTAGAAATCCGGAGTGCCGCCGGTGACAACCTTCTCGGTCTTGCCGGACTTCTGGGAAGCGACCAGAGCGTCAGCAGTGATCGCAGCAACATAGCCGTCCCAAGCGGAGGAACCGCCGGTGGTGCCCTTCTTTACGCAGTCAACCCAATCCTGAAGCTCCACGTCGTAGGAATCAATAAAGCGGAGAATCCAGTTCTTTTCGATTGCGGTAGCCACCTCGAAGTTTTTGCGGGTGGTCGGGAAGGACGGGCACGGCAGATTGATAACGCCGTCTTCGCAAACAACCTCACAGTTGATGTCGTAGCCAAAGCCGCAGTTGACGTTGACCTCGAGAATGGTAACGATGCCGCTCTTGGTCTTCATGATCATGACCTGCGGATCCTTCAGACCTTCGTGTGCGTTCTTGGTGGTCTTCGGCATGATACACTGCACCTCGTCCCACTCGTCGCCGATCAGCCACGGCAGAACGTCGATCTCATGGATTGCGGTGTCGGTGACTGCCATCTCCGTCGAGTAGTCATCGGCAACCGACTCAGCGCGGTGCGTGCACTTCAGAATCATCGGAGCGCCGAAGTCGCCGGAATCAATCAGTTCCTTGACCTGCTTGTAGCCGCGGTCGTAACGGCGCATGAAGCCGACCTGGACCAGGTGCTTGCCGGAAGCCATCTCCGCATCGACGATCTCCTTGCAGTCTGCGGCGGTAGTGGTCAGCGGCTTTTCGGTGAATACCGGCTTGCCAGCCTTGATTGCTTCCAGAATCGGGCTCTTGTGGAACTGACCCGGCGTTGTGACGACAACTGCGTCTACTTCCGGATCGTTGATGAGCTGAGCGGCGTCGGTGTAAACCTTTACGCCGCCAATCAGATCAGAAGCGGCCTTTGCGCCAGCCTCTACAACGTCGCACACCGCGACAACCGTGCATCCCTGGATCTTGTACTGGAGACGCTTGGCGTGCTCCTTGCCAATCATGCCGCAGCCGACGATACCTACACGTAAATCCATGTTCGTTACCTCCATCACAATAACATATATTTTCTTTCTGCGGTCACATAGCACGCGTTTTGCTGTGCCGTGTGCCGTTCCCTTCGATGGTTTCAGTATACAGCCTTGTTCACGAGAACGCAATAGTTTTTTGGGTGAAAAATGAAATTTGGCTAATGTTACAAGAAAAATAATGAAAAACTGTACAAACAGCACAAAACAAAAGGATGAAAGCGTGCGTGTGCACGCTGGATGAAAAAGAAAACCGCCGTCAAACAGGAGACGGCGGCGCGTGCATATGCGGGCGTGAGTCACGGCAGATTGTATTTTGTGATGATACTGAAGTCGGTAAAGGCGTTTCGATCGGCTGGAGCGATGCCCTTGGCGACATAATCGTACAGGATACGCAGGGCGCGATAGCCCTGCAGCTCCGGATGCTGGTCGAGAATCAACGTGGTATGTCCTCGGCGGAGATCCGCAACGTTATAATCGTTCAAGTCAAAGGAAATGATACGCACCTTTCCGGTCAAACCAGCCTCGTTGACGGCGCGGACAATGCCGTGTGCACCATGACAGGCGGCATAGATGCCCTGCAGATCCGGATGCTGCTGAAGGGAGTACTTGGTGATTTCATAGGCGAACGTATCGCTGTCAAAGCAGCCCTGAAGCGGCAGTAGCTCCAGATTGGGGAAATCCGTTTGGATGACGTCAGAAAAGCTTGTAATGCGCAAATGATGTGCGTTGTTGGTCAAATGTGCCGTGATTGGCAGCACTTTGCCGCCGTTTGGGAGCATATATCCCATGAGCGCGGCGGCGGTTTTGCCGCCCTTGTCGTTGTCCATCCCGACATAGCACATGCGGTTGCTGTCCGGAATATCACAGTTGAACGTAATGACCGGAATGCCGTCTGCAACGACTTGATTGACGCGTTCCACAATCTCACTGTCTGTGGTGGGAATGATGGCAAGCGCCTGACAGCCGCTGTCGAGCAGGGTGTCAATGGCGTCCAGCTCGGCTTTTTTGTCAAAGTTCGGGTTGGTAATAATTTGGGCATCGACGCCGAGCGGGGTCAGCTCCTCGACGGCTTTTTTGACACCGTTGTAGACGATTTCCATCGTCGGGGTGCGGAGTGACTGAACATAAATGCCGAAGCGATAACTCTTGCCGGAGAGGGCAAGAGCCTGCCCTGCCGGATGGGGCTGGTAGCCAAGCTCTGCGGCGATGGAACGGATGCGTTCCGCTACCTCCGGCTTGACGCGACCGCGGTTGTGCAGTGCACGGTCAACCGTGCCGCGCGAGACACCGGCAAGTTCTGCGATTTGTTTGGATGTGACAGCCATAAAGGCCCTCCTTTTTACAAAATGGGGAATAAAAGATGTGCTTGCATCTGTTTTTTCATTCGGATGCACGATGTGTGCATGTGTGTGCTTCCAGTATACCTTGGTGCACGCAAAAAAGCAAGCGCTGCAAGCGGATTTTTGAAATTAATAAAAAAGCAGTATTGAAAAGGAGGTAAATACACGAATAAATGATAAAATATACGAAAATATCATGCATTAGATGGTGCACGCGAGGGAGAGCACATGGGAAACCAAATGCAGCACGCAGAGAAGAAGCGGGGATAATCCACAAAAAAACAGGCGCATGACCGAAAGGTTTGTGATATAATAACGGCACAGGGGGGGACACCCCTCAGATAATATGCTTGAAATAGAGAAAAGGAGTGTTGGATATGAGTGAGCTTCGCATTGGTCTGATTGGCACCGGCGGAATCGGTCGCACACACATTGAGCGCATTAACACCAAGCTGCAGGGCGGACGTGTGGTTGCCTGTGCGGATCCGGCGGCGCAGTTTGGCATGGCGGTGGCGGAACAGTTTGGCATTCAGGGGTATGAGGATCCGATGGCGCTGATTGCGTCGCCGGATATTGATGTCATCGTCAACACGACAGCGGATCAATATCATGAACCGTTTGTGCTGGCGGCAATTGCGGCGGGAAAGTATATCTTTTGTGAAAAACCGCTTGCACCAAAGGCGGATGCGTGCCGCCGCATTGTGGATGCGGAGATTGCGTCCGGCAAGCATCTGGTTCAGGTCGGCTTTATGCGTCGCTATGATGCCGGTTACTTACAGTTGAAAAAAGCGATTCAGAGCAAGAAATACGGTGAGCCGCTGCTGCTGCACTGCGCCCACCGCAATCCGGACGTTGTGGATAACTGGGATAACTCCTCGGCGGTGGAGAATTCCATGATTCATGAGATTGATGTTCTGCGCTGGCTACTGGGCGAAAACTATGCAACGGCGGAGGTTCGTTACGGCAAGGCATCCCGCCACGCCAAGGAAGGACTGCACGATCCGCAGGTAATGATTCTGACAACCGAATCGGGTGTGCGCATTGATGTGGAGTCCTATGTCAATAATCGCAATAATTATGAAATCAAGTGTGAAGTGGTGTGCGAGGATGCCGTACTGAATCTGCCGGAGCCGTCCAATATTGAGGTCACGGCAAACGGCGGAAAGGGAATTGCGATTCATCGGGATTGGTCTACGCGCTTTGTGGATGCGTACAACACGGAATTTCAGGCGTGGATCAACGCGTGCAAGGAAGGTCGTGTGGATGGTC
>CAVBHI010000036.1:0-4850 GCA_963595115.1 bacterium | reverse complement strand
ACAGGATTCCACCGAACAGGGTTAAGACAACCGAATACGAATGCGCCCCCTCCTGCACACGCAGGAGGGGGCATTTTTTCCCTGTGGATTGACGGCAAGCAAGATACCTGTGCGCATATCCGATGAAAAAACAGAATTTTCTGCAAAAAACAGCAGTTTGCCATCTATATGACCGGTTATAAGTGTGGTATACTGTATGGGTATGGAAATAATCTGCCTACGAATAAGGAGTTTGATATAGTACAATGGAATTTCGAGAATTAGGTATTGACCCGGAGCTGCTTCGGGCATTGGAGGATGCCGGATACACGATTCCGACGCCGATTCAGGAAAAAGCCATTCCGGCGGCGCTGGAGGGACATAATGTACTCGGCTTGGCACAGACCGGTACAGGAAAAACCTGTGCTTTTGCAATTCCTATCTTGCAAAAGCTGAAGCAGGAAGAGCGACTGCCCGGCTTTCCGCCGATTCGTTCGCTGATTCTGACGCCGACGCGTGAGCTTGCCATTCAGATTTATGACAGCTTTACCGAATATGCCAAATATACGGATATTCGCGTTGCATTGGTTTATGGCGGCGTATCACAGTATACCCAGACGGAGGCCTTGAGCGCCGGTGTTGATGTTCTGGTGGCGACGCCGGGACGATTGAATGACCTGTGCGGACAGGGCTACATTGACCTGGAGGATGTGGAGCTGTTTGTCCTGGATGAGGCGGATCGAATGCTGGATATGGGCTTTATTGACGATGTACGCCGTATCATCAAGCGTATGGGCAACCATACCATGCAGACGCTGCTGTTTTCCGCCACGATGCCAAAGGAAGTGAAATCGTTGGTGGAACACCTGATGCAGGAGGACTATGAGCGCGTTGAGGTCACGCCGAATTCTACCACGGTGGATACGATTGACCAATCGGTCTTTTTTGTTGACCGAGAAAACAAGCGCAAGCTGCTGCTGTGGGTACTGCGCGATCCATTCCTGACCAGCGCTATTATTTTCACCCGCACCAAGAGCGGCGCGGATAAGGTAGCCCATGAGCTGAACCGAGAGCATGTTGGCGCGCGGTCGATTCATGGCGATAAGTCCCAGCTCGACCGACAGGCGGCGCTGAACGCATTTAAGGAGCATCGAATTCGTGTGCTGGTGGCAACCGATATTGCCGCCCGCGGTCTGGACATCAGTGAGCTGTCGCATGTTATCAATTATGATGTGCCCAATGAGCCGGAAAATTATGTCCATCGCATTGGACGAACCGGACGCGCCGGACATGGCGGCATTGCCCTGACCTTCTGTCAGGCGGATGAAGTCCCTTATCTGCGCACCATCGAAAAAACCATCGGCAAGAGCATTGCTGTGCGTGAGGACAACCCATATCCCATGCAGGAACAGCCGAAGGAGGGCAAACGCAGCGGGCGAGGACGCTCCCGCCGTGGCAGCCGCCCAAGACGAGCGCCGCGTGACAGTCATCCGAAAAATCCAACGGAGAACACAGCGGAAACGTCGGCAAAGCCTGCGGCTTCCGCTGCGAAAGCTGCACCGAAAAAGGAGGGCGCACGCCGCCGCCGTCCGCGTCATCGCCGCCGCCCGTCGGGACAAGCGCCCAAAACCTCAGATACCTGATATTTTTGCCTGTTATGCCGTCCGGATTGGTCACAAAGACTGCCGGACGGCGTTTTTCTCTCACAACGCCGAAAGAATATGCAGTGGACAATGCGCCTCAATCGGTTAGTCTGAACAGTAGATCCGACAAACTGTTTTAGAAGGGAGGGGAGAAAAAATGGCAGCAAATACGATCTCAGCCGCGTTGCTTGGCGCACTGAGCTGCCTGATTGCCGATTTGGACGATGTGCCGTCGCTGGATGCGCAGGCGCTCAAGCAGTATTTTGATACCAGTCCGCAGGAGTTGATGGAAGCACACAACCTGTTGGTGCAGGCGTTGGTTGCGGCGAGTGCCGCCGGTTCGTTGGGCTTTCAGTCCACTGCTGATATTCCGGCAAGCAATGTCCAGCAGGCGTTGGAATATTTGCAGGGAGAAATTGATGAAATAAAGGGATAAAGACAACAAAAGAGACGCAGAATGGATAAAATTCGGGCTGGAAATCGGTATTATTCCGACTTCCAGCCCGAACACATGGTACGTTATTCTTCGGTTTGTTTTGGCAGGGTCAAATAAAATTCCACACCGTCCTCAACGTTGCGCACGCCGCAGCCGCCGTGATGGGCGTTCATCATGGCACGAACAATGGAAAGTCCGATACCGGAGCCGCCGCCGGTGATACGCTTGCGCGCCTTGTCCAGCTTATAAAATTTATCCCAGATTTTATCCATTTCCGCTTCCTCCAGATGAGAGCCTTGATTGCGGACGCGGAAAATATAATGATGGGCATCGGAGCTGGAGGACAGGGTAATACGTCCGTCTCTAGGCGTGTGGTCAATGGCATTGGTCATGTAGTTCGTGACCGCCTGCTCCAGCATATCCCAATCGGCACGGACGGTTTCTTCGCCCACACCGGACAGATCAACCTGTAAATTCTTTTCCTGCCACATGACGCGGGTTTTGGAAACGACACTCTCCGCCAGCTCATACAGCTCAATATCGGTATATACGGGCAGAGTATTGCCCAGCTCGATCTTGGACAAATTGAGCAGCTGAAGCACCATATGATTCATATGATGCGCTTCGTCAATGATGGTGTCGCAATAATAATTTTTGTCCTCCTCGGACTCGTTGATACCGACACGAAGCCCCTCGGCATAGCCCTGAATCAGGGCAATCGGCGTTTTCAGCTCATGCGAGATATTAATGATAAATTCCTTGCGCATGTCGTCAATCTGTTGTTTTTTGCGAATTTCCGTTTCCAAACGGTCATTGACATCCTTTAAGTCGGTGATGGCATGGTCAAGATATTCCGACATCTGATTGATGCTTTGCCCAAGCTGGTCGATTTCATCCGTGCCGGTCTTGCCGCTGTATTTTTTTGAGAAATCCAGACGCGCTACCGCGTTGGCAACCTCAGTCATCTCATGCAGCGGCTGCGCAAAGTGCCGCGACAGAAAATAACCCAGCCCCAGGCACACAATTAAGGCAAAAACCGCAGATAGCATCAAAAATAGAAAATTAAACGAATGCTCCTGCTGCATTGTCGCATAGGGAACACGCAGCAGCAGGGTTTCTCCGGTACTCAGCTTGCCGATCAGCGCCAAATACATGGATTCGCCACGGTTATCGGTGATGGTGGAAAAGGTATAGCCGCGTTTCGCGACCTGCTCCTCATCATAATAGATAATAGTTTTTCCGTTTTCATCCGTGTGAGAGGAAAAGTAGGAATTCGATTCACTGGGATTCATCGTATCATAACTATACTGCCCGTAGTCGTTGATAATACTGATGCGAACATTATAATTATTTTCCAATTGATAGAGAATATCGTCTAATTGAGAAACATCTCCCTGATAAGAGGAATTGATTTCCTTATATACCTTGGACATATAATGCTTTTTCTGCATCATCTGATACTGATTGAAAAACAACAGGTTCAGTACAGACAACAGAACGACAAACGTCAGCACCGCCGTGATAATCAGCAGAAAAAAGCGGGATTGAATGGAATGCGTATTCCATATCATCCGAAAACGAGAGGGAAGCGCCGCGAACGTCCGCTTGACTGGGCGGGAGGATGCCGGTTTCATTCCTTTTGTCCCTCAAAGCGATACCCATAGCCACGAACGGTTTGAATCATACTGCCGCAGTCGCCGAGCTTGGCGCGCAGCTTTTTGACATGGGTGTCTACCGTGCGCAAATCACCAAAGTAATCATAGCCCCAGACGGCGTTCAGAATACTCTCACGGGAAGCGGCAATGTTTTGATTGTTCTTGAAATAAATCAGCAGCTCGTATTCCTTTGGCGTAAGCTCTACCGTGGTATTGGCGACGCGTACCTCACGGCGAACCTCATTGATGGACAAATCACCGCAGACAAAGCTGCCGGAATCGGTATTTTGATGGCAGCGTTTTTCAATGGCACGCACGCGGGCGGACAGAACGATAGGGGAAAACGGTTTGGTAATATAATCATCCGCACCCAAATCAAAGCCAAAGACCTCATCGGTATCCTCGGCGCGGGCGGTCAGCATCATGACGGGCACATCACTGCTCTTCGAGCGAATATGACGCAGAACACTCCAGCCGTCATACACCGGCATCATGACATCCAGAATAATCAGGTCGATGGAGGACAGGCTCTGGTCGATCAGCTCCATCGCCTCGCCGCCGTCGGCAGCCTGTAAAATCGTGTAGCCATCCCGACGCAGAAAATCCGATACCAATCGGCGAATACGCTCTTCATCATCGGCGATCAAAATTGTGAACATAAAACATTCACCTCGTACTTTCGTTTTGTATTACGTTTATTCTACGACAATTATGTGACCATATTGTGAAGAAAACGAAAGCTTTTGTGAAAAATACAGGTGAGATGTTTCAATGTAACAACAAAAAGCAAAGTGCGCCCCCTCCTGCGTGTACAGGAGGGGGCGCATTCGTATTCGGTTGTCTTAACCCTGTTCGGTGGAATCCTGTTCAGAGCCCTGATCCGGGTTCTGCTCGGAATCCTGATCCGTTACCTGCGTTACCTCGCCGTCCGCGTAAGTCCAATTGGTTACGTTGTCATTGGAATCCGTGACGCGGATATAGAAGGTGGTGATCTCCTCCTTGCTGGTGAAGCAAGTGCCGGTTTCGTAGGCTTCGCCGTCCAGCGAATACTCGACCGTTTCTACATCGACACCCTCGCCGGCTGCCGTGATGTTCGCCGTCCAAGTGGTTGTCGGGCGGCACCACCACCACCAACCG
>CAVBHI010000035.1:0-5679 GCA_963595115.1 bacterium | reverse complement strand
GCAGCCGCCAAATACGGATAAGCCAAGGTCAAAGTATGCCTTGTACGATTCGGCAAATTCTTCGGCAGTGATGTTGTACTTCAGCACATCGGAGGATGTATCCGGCAGACCGGCGTTCGCTTTGATAATCAGCGGAATAGACGTGCAGGCTTCCATTCGTTTGGCAATCGGAAGAATGTCATCCGGACCGAGCGAACAATTGATGCCAATGGCAGACGCGCCAAGACCCTCCAGCGTGATGGCAGTCGCCTCTGGTGGGACGCCAAGAAAGGTTCGTCCGCTAGCTTCGTAGGTCATTGTAGCAAAGACCGGCAGGTCACAATTTTCGCGTGCGGCAAGCACGGCGGCTTTTGTCTCCAACAGGTCGGTCATGGTTTCGATATAAATCGCATCCACACCGGCGCATGCACCGCAGCGAATCTGACGGGCAAAGATGTCATATGCATCGTCAAACGACAGCGTGCCGGTCGGGGCAAGCAGCTCACCGATCGGACCGATATCCAAGCCGACAAAGCGCGGATTTGCCGCACGGGCGTTGGCGACGGCGGCAGGGATGATTTCCTCTACCGTGTGTCCGGTGCCCTCCAGCTTGTGCTCATTGGCGCCAAAGGTACAGGACAAAATCATGTCCGTACCAGCCTCAACATATTGTCGCTGAATGGAGGTAATCAGCTCCGGATCACTCAGGTTGAGCAGCTCCGGCAGTGCGCCCGCCTCCATACCAGCTTTTTGCAGCATGGTACCCATGCCGCCGTCCAGAAATAAAAAGTTGGATTGAATGTATTGTTTAAGATCCACAGGTAGTTCCTTTCTTGCGAAACGGGCAGCCATTCGCCATGCTGCACGAGCCACATCCACGTTTTTTTCCTTCCACCGGAACAGCAGATGTTCCGATAATGGCAGTGACGGATTTGCGCGGCACCAATATGCCGGATTGCGTGAGCGACAGTCCGATTTTCCGCGGCGCATCGCACAGGCGAAGCAAGTCAGGCTGAACGGACATGGGAAGATCGCCATAGCCGGGAGAAAACCGTCCGGTAATATAGCGCCCGTCCGCAGCTTCCTTTTGAAATATCTCGTTCTGCGCGGTATCGCAGAGCTTTTCTACGGCATCGCCTGCGGCGGCATCCAGCGCCAGTGCGTCAAGCATACTGCTGCGCTCGACACGGCGAATCTCACGATCCACGGCAGCACCCAACGTGACGCACAGCAGGTACATTCCATCGCATCCGGCGAGATGGCGACGGATGTCCAGTCCCGGCAGCTCCATCGCGGAGATTGGCAACCGAACGTAATGATAGCGCGGCTGAACAATGGTCAGAAGCCGGTCAATCGCCGTCTGCGCAGTCTCAACAATCACAGTATCGCTTCCGCCGTGTCCCATATAGCGCAGGACTTCGTTAATATCTAAATTGAGCTTCATAGTCGATTGGATGCTTCGAGCACAGTTCGGATACGGTCATAAATCAGATGAGCGACGCGCGGATTGTTCATTGCATATAAATGAATGCCATCGACCCCATTGGAGATCAGATCAATAATCTGATCGACCGCATACGCAATACCGGCATCGAACAAAGCTTCCGGGCTGTCCTCATAGCGCGCCATCATGTGGGTAAACTTGCGCGGCAGACTGGCGCCGCACATGGAAACCGTCCGCTCAATCTGTTTCTTGTTAATAACCGGCATAATTCCGGCTTCAACAGGGATTTCAATGCCTGCCAGCTTGATGCGCTCTTGGAACGAGTAAAAATCATTGTTGTCATAAAACAGCTGCGTGACCAGATGAGAACAGCCGGCGTTGATTTTATGCTTGAGATTAATCGTATCTGCAACGAGTGATTCCGCTTCCGGATGTCCCTCCGGATAGCACGCGCCGCCAATATCAAAGCCGCCGAAATCGTGAATGTACGCGGTCAGGTCGCTGGCATAGGGAAAATCGGTGGAAACCGGCAGATCCTTATGACGATCTCCGCGCAGCGCGAGGACATTTTCCACACCGCTGTCGCGCAGCTCGGACAGGATATCCCGGGCTTGTGAACGCGTGGTATGAATGCTGGTCAGATGAGCCATTGGCTCAATATGATAGACATTTTTCAAGTCTGCGGCGATGCGGGCGGTATCGCTGCCCGTGCCAACGCCACCCGCACCGTAGGTGACGCTGATAAAATCCAAAGGAATATCCGCCAGCTGATCCAGCGTTTCATAAATGGTGTGAATCCCGCTGGTCTTTTTCGGAGGAAAGACCTCCAGAGAAAAAATCGTATTCTTGGTCTGAAATAACTCGGAAATTTTCATGATTATGCTATCCTTTTAATACAAATTAATACAAAGCGAATTCATAGGTAATGCTAGTATAGAGCATGGCGGGAAAAAATGCAAATAAATAAGTATGGTATTTATTTGCATGTAAGCACTGAAAAAGAACGTTTTGCCGTCCGTCCAAGACCATGGCAAATAATACTTAAAAAAGGTGGCGAAATGTGGATGGATTTTATGGAATAGACAATTCGGGAGAAAACGATTGCTTTCCGGTGTACATGACATCGGAAATATGCTATACTACAGAAATGAATAATGATAAGAACCTGCGCCGCAGGTTATCAATAGAAAAAATAATTTTCCGAAGCGTTTCGCCCGACAGCGTATTTGCGCCGGAATGTCCGAGTACAGGGGCAGTGTGAAATGAATCGGATTGGTAAAGGAAAGTGATTACGACTTTATGAAGGAAAAATTGAAAATCATACCGCTGGGCGGTCTCAATGAGATTGGCAAGAACATGACGGTAATCGAGTATGGTCAGGACATCTTTGTCATTGACTGTGGTTTGGCGTTCCCGGATAACGAAATGCTGGGTGTTGACCTCGTCATTCCGGACATCACCTATCTGCGCCGTCATCGTGCGAAGGTGCGCGGTATTGTCATTACCCATGGTCATGAGGATCATATCGGCGCGCTTCCCTATGTTCTCAAGGAGCTTAAAGTACCGGTATACTGCACACGTCTGGTAGCAGGCATCCTGAATTCCAAATTTCAGGAGCACCGAATGACCAATCAGGTGGATATTCGGTGTGTTCGTGCGGGCGACCACATCAAGCTGGGATGCTTTGATGTGGAGTTGATTCACACAAACCACTCGATTGCAGATTCTGTCGCGCTGGCGGTGACAACGCCGATCGGTGTGATCATCCACACGGGTGACTTTAAGATTGACCCGACACCGGTATCCGGCGAGATGCTGGATCTCACCCGCTTTGGTGAGCTGGGCAAGAAGGGCGTGCTGGCGCTGATGAGTGACTCCACCAACGCTGAACGCGCCGGTTATACGCCAAGTGAAATCGAGGTCGGCAAGACGTTTGAGGAGCAGTTTAAGGGCTGTGAACAGCGTATTATCGTGGCAACCTTCGCATCGAACATCTATCGCATTCAGCAGATTATGGACGCGGCGGCACATCACGGGCGCAAGGTCGCCATCTGCGGACGGAGCATGGAAAACATCTCCAAGGTTGCGATGGAGTTGGGGTATCTCAATGTACCGGATGGCGTGCTGATTGACATTTCGGAGGTCAATCGCTATGCCAAAAGCAAGGTAACCGTTGTTTGCACCGGCTCACAAGGCGAGTCGATGAGTGCCTTGCACCGCATGGCGTTTTCCGGACACAAATTTGTTGAGGTCGGCGCGGGCGATAAAATCATTCTGTCTGCATCGGCGATTCCGGGAAACGAAAAGTCCGTCACAAATATCATCAACGAACTGAGCAAAAAGGGCGCTGATGTAGTATACAACCGCAATGCGATTATCCATGTTTCCGGTCACGCGTGCAGCGAAGAGCTGCGCCTGATGCTTGCGTTGGTTCGTCCTAAGTATTTTATTCCGGTGCACGGCGAATATAGCATGCTGCGCCGTCATGGCGAGTTGGCACAGCAGACGGGCATTCCGGCAAAGAACGTATTGATTTCGGATATTGGACGTCCGATTGAAATCGGTGTGCGCGGTGCGCGCTTGGCAAACCCGGTGCCGTCCGGCAAGGTATTGGTGGACGGCTTCGGCATTGGCGACGTTGGCACGGCGGTGCTGCGTGACCGCAAGCATTTATCCGAGGACGGTCTGTTGGTTGTCGTTGTAACCATTGACAGCGAGAGCGGATTGGTCATTGCCGGTCCGGATATCGTTTCCCGCGGCTTTATCTATGTTAAGGAAGCGGAAGACTTGATGGAGGAGCTTCGCATGGTTGCAGAGCGGGCATTGGATCGCTGCACCGATCAGTTTGTGCGCGACTGGACAACGATTAAGGCAACTGTTAAGAGCGACCTTTCCGAATTCCTCTATCGCAAGACAAAACGCAGCCCAATGATTCTTCCGGTTATTATGGAGATTTAACGACAGCGTTGCTGCATGACAAAGCTGCGGTTATGGGCGTGTTCCTATAGCCGCAATTTTGTCTGCTTTTGGTCGTAAGCGGCGAGGCAGAGCTGCATATACAGGCGTTCCAAAGCCGGATTACACCACAAAATTTTTCGGAATGCAAAAAACGCTTGCAATACGACGCGCGGGGTGTTATTATAATAACAATTGCCGGGTGTAGCGCAGCTGGTAGCGCGCTTGACTGGGGGTCAAGAGGCCGTGGGTTCAAGTCCCGTCACTCGGACCATGTCGCTGTGAACGCAAAGCGTTCGCAGCGGCTTTTTTATGCACAATCCGCGCAGGGAATCGTAAGGTTTCACTGAATCTTTCTGTTTTTGTTCGGTTTTCTTTGACAATTTGTCCTGCCTCTGGTATACTGCAAATAAGTGTAGGAATGCATATCCCCCTGCCCTCTACGGCAGCTGAAAATAGAAAGGACAATTTACATGCAGCTTTGTTTTCACAAAATGCTTCGCGCCACCGTCTTGACCGCACTGACTACAGCAACCCTGATGACCAGTGCGTTCGCTTCCTCTGCTTACAAGACCACCGCTATGGTGTATCTGCGGCAGAATCCGAGCGTTTCGGCAAATACCGTTAAAATTGTCAAGTCCGGCGCAAAGGTTCAGTCCATTCGCACCTCGAAGGACGGCGATTGGATCAAAGTATCCTATGGCTCCAAGGAAGGCTATATCTACAAAAAGTTCCTGCGTCAGGTCACAACGCCGACCATTGAAACCGATGGAACGGTCAGCGTTCCGACCGGAACTAGTGCATTGATTCCCTCGTCAAATCTCCGCTCGGACTCCCTCTCCGGCACTAGCCTCGGTCAGTTCAAGCTGACCTTCTACTGTGGCTGCGCCATCTGTTCGGAGCAGTGGGGCACACAAACCGCTACCGGTACTACCGCGCAGGAGGGACGCACCATTGCGGTTGATCCAACGGTAATTCCCTATGGCTCGAAGGTACATATCGACGGTTTCGGTGATTTCATTGCTGAGGACTGTGGCGGTGCTGTTAAGGGCAACCACATCGACATCTATGTGGCGGATCATGCTCGCTGTAACGCACTTGGTGTCCAGTATGCCAATGTAACGGTAAGCTGATTTACCCTCAGAAAGATCCCGCTGTTCTTTCGAGCAGCGGGTTTTTTGACATACCAACCAGCCAATGAAAGGACGTGATTACTGATGAAGTGCCCCTACTGTGGATTTGACAACGCCAATGATGCCAACTATTGTCAGGGCTGCGGCAGCCGCATGACCAATCAGAGC
>CAVBHI010000034.1:0-2139 GCA_963595115.1 bacterium | reverse complement strand
AGTACCATAGAGAGCGTCAACAATCAGATCGCATTCCGGCATGGGGTCGCTGATAGGCAGAACGGTCACAGCGGCAGGAAGCAGTGCATAGTTTTTCTTGGCATCGGCGGTGACCGGGACACCTTCGACAAGGATAACCGTGACAGAGAGATTCTCCTCTGCGAGTAGACGTGCGACAACCAATCCATCGCCACCATTGTTCCCTTTGCCGCAGAAAATGACGATATGCTTGACATTGGGATACTGCTGCCGCAGAAAGCGGTAAGCCGCTGTACCGGCGTTCTCCATCATTTGGTAATACGACAGACCGGAGGCATCTCCGCGACGTTCAATTTCTTTCATCTGAGATGTAGTGACGATGCGCATAATAAAAGCCTTCTTTCAATTTTTGTGATATAAAGTGTGGAAATATCTGAGATATTACAATTGCATAAAAATGGGCAAAATACACAATAATGTGTGTTGAAATGAGGAGAAATACAAATAATATTGACTTTATAGAACAAATATGATATAAAGAAAAAGGATTGACGGAAGGTGGCAAGAATGACAAAACAAAGACAGTTGGTTTTATCGGTCATACAGCAGTCGGAAAAGCATTTATCTGCGGAGGAAGTCTACCGTCTTGTCAAAGAGCGGCTGCCATCCATTGTGCTGGCCACGGTGTATAATAATCTGAATGCATTGACGGAACAGAATATGATTCAGCGGGTCAACATTCATGGACAACGTGCCTACTACGATAAGAATATTATACCGCACGATCATGTTGTCTGTGACTGCTGTGGAGAAATAAAAGATATCGCGGTTGGCAATCTGCTTCCTCTCCTGCGGGAGTGTTCTGGCATCGCGATTACGTCCTATCAGCTCAATCTGCATTACATCTGTGAGGAATGCAGAGAAAAGCAAGAAAACGAATAACGGTTATACTGCGCTCAATCGGAGATCCGGCTGGGCGCATATTTTTTTATTCGTTAATATACGGGGAGGGTATCTGAATTACAGCAGAGCCTGCCATTCTGCCTCACGGAAGCCGACAAGGATAACCGAGTCGGAAACCAGAAGCGGACGCTTGACCAGCATACCTTCGCTGGCGAGCAGCTGAATCTGCTGCTCCTCCATCATTTCCGGCAACTTGTCCTTGAGCTGCATGGAACGATATATTTGACCACTGGTGTTGAAGAACTTTTTGATGGGCAGACCGCTGCGGGAAATCCACGCCGACAGCTCTTCATAGGTTGGATTTTGCTCCTTGATTGGACGGTCGATATAAGAGATGCCGTGTTCGTCCAGCCACTGTCTTGCTTTGCGGCAGGTGGAGCACTTGGCGTAGTTAATAAATTGCATGGGAAAATCACTCACTTTCTTGGGAGTATCATAGCATGATGTGCGGGAAAGCGCAAGTTGGTGTTAGCTACAGATAATTTTTTTTTACAAAAGTCATTGACATATACGGGGTGGGGGTATATAATGCGAGGCAATAGGAGGTATTGACATGGAGAATTGCTGTTGTCATAACCATAAGACGAAGCACCGATCGGAAGAGGAATATAAACGATTGATTCATCGGCTCAATCGAATTGAAGGACAGATTCGCGGTATTCGCGGTATGGTGGAGCGCAGTGCATACTGTCCGGATATTTTGGCGCAGGCGGCAGCTGCGAATGCTGCGCTCAATGCCTTTAGTAAGGAGTTGCTGTCCAACCATATCCGAACCTGTGTCGCGCAGGACATCCGAGATGGAAAAGACGAAACCATTGACGAGCTGCTGAACACATTGCAGAAACTGATGAAGTAAAGGAGAAGCAACGTATGATTAACGTAATTATCGTAGTGATTGTTGTAGCAATCGTTTTGCTTGGTGTGCGTGCTCAGATCAAGCATATGAAGGGCGAGGGAAGCTGCTGCGGTGGTGGCGGCGGAACGATTGCTGAAGAGCCTAAAGAGTTGGACGGTCCGCTGGTCGGGAAGAAAATTGTGCATATTGAAGGGATGCATTGCGAAAACTGTAAGAACAGTGTAGAGCGCCAGATCAATCATTTGGATGGTGCGGCAGCTACGGTGAATCTGGCAAAGAACGAGGCAATTGTCTCCATGACGCGTATGGTCAGCAATGAGGAGCTTCGTCAGGCAGTTGCG
>CAVBHI010000033.1:0-3337 GCA_963595115.1 bacterium | reverse complement strand
GTAAAAACCATGCCCAATGCCAACAGCGCCGAAAGAATTCTCAGTTTCATTTTCTGTTTCACAGATCCATCCTCCTTATCTTCGTGAATCGGATACCTTGGAATTCTTACGAATCCCTCATGCAACTGTATTATAACACATCATACGGAAATGTACAGACCATACAAGCGGATAACCGTAAAAAATATGCTGCACTGTACATCTCGCCAAATGGATTGCGTGATTGCAATCGCAACTGTTTTTTTGAATTCGGGATGACAAAGAGCACCGCGAACCAAGTCGCGATGCTCCTATGTAGAAAATGACGTATAAAGCTTATTTACAGTACCAAAATGCCAATCAGCAGCGCCGCAGACTGAACCAAAACAATCCAAATCTCGTTTCCCTGAAAATGGGACGCGCTCAGGGAAATATTTTGTTTCGGACAGATACCACTGCATTTGCCACAGCGAATGCACTCGCCGCTTTTCATCGACTCCGTATCCAATTCCAAGCAAACCGGACATGTTCTCGTGCAGGCGCTGCATCCCTTGATGCAGTTTTCTCGATTGCGTTTCAGCATTCCCGTCGGCAAAACCGGAAGCAGGCTGAAGACTGCACCCATCGGACACAGGAATTGACAAAAGAACCGCTCTTGCACCGCCATACCACAGGCAATCAGTGCCAGCAATACAATACCGATCGTCATACCCGACGGAACGAGATTACCGCCCGACAGGAAGGAAAATACTGTCCATGGGCTGTTTCCATTGATGATGCTCTGCTGTCCCAGTACGCACAATATTAGCACGAGCAGCAGAACAAGATATTTCACATACTGTAGTCGCCGCACTACCTTATCAGGCAGCTGAAATACCTTCTTTTTCTTGCGTACCTTCTTCTGAATCAAAGAAGAAAGAAAGTAAATCCAGTCGCCTACTGCGCCAAATGCACAGGCATATCCGCAAAAAAAGCGTCCAAACACCACCGTAAAGAGGAGCAGAAACACCAGCATCGCAGAAAATGCGGTCCATTGCAGCACTGCTCCCTGATTGAACTCCGTGCAGATTTCCTTAATGCCGGAAAAGGCGCTGGCATACGCCGACGGAGCTACAAGGAAAAATACAACTTGAATCGCAAAGCGAAGCAATGCATTTCGTTTTCTACGGCGAACTGCCGGATTCACCGTTTTCTTTTTTCGTTCCATTGGATTACTTAGCCCTCCATTGCGTTGTTAAATGCATCCAGAATGCCATTTGAGCTGAAGGTTGCGCCGGAAACGACATCCAGACCATCTGTTCCTTGATTCTCTACAATCGTATCCAGCAATGCAGATGCCTTCTTCAGGTATTCTTCGTCCTCGGAATTGTCCTTGACCTCAACCTTGGAAATCTTTTTGTCCTTTACCGTTACTGCAACCGTCAAATCGCCGCCAAAGCCTGCCGCTGTTCCGGTATATGTACCGTCCTTATATTCCTTCGACGCAGTCGCCGAATCGGTCGCTTCTGCCGATTCCACATTCTTCATTGCATCGTTAAAGGCATCCAGAATACCGTTTGAGCTGAAGGTTGCGCCGGAAACGACATCCAGACCATCCGTTCCCTGATTCTCTACAATCTTATCCAGTAATGCAGATGCCTTCTTCAGATATTCTTCATCCTCAGAATTGTCCTTGACCTCAACCTTCGTGACCTTCGTATCCTTGACCGTAACCTCTACGGTCAAGTCGCCGCCAAAGCCCGCCGCTGTTCCGGTATACGTGCCGTCCTTATATCCAGTCGCCGCCTGCGTTTGCGTTGCCTTCTCATACTCCTCCAGCTCGGCATTGTACGCCGAAACCTGTTGTGAACGGGCGGTGGCGTGCTGCTGATATACCAGCAGCACAATAACCACCAACAGGACGTTAATGACTCGCGTAAAAAATACCTTCATGCATTAACCTCCCAACGCCGCGTCGGCTTGTGCACACGCCGACTTATACGCTGCGATAATTGCACGCGACGAGCAGGTAGCACCCGAAACCGTATCTACGTCCGCGCTCTGTGCGCTGATAATACGGCTTGCCACCGTGTCAAACGCTTGTTCACACCACGATGCCATCGAGGAATCGGTATACGTCATACCGGAAATCGCCTTGGTTTCACCATTCTTAAAGGTGACATACAGAGAAAGCGTATATGGTTCAAATTCCTCATCACTGTCCGGTTCTACTGTCGCACTGGCACTATAAGTGCCGTTGCGTTTGGTCTTATCCTCTTCTGCCGGCTGGTCTTCCTTACCGGAGTCATCCGTGGAATCGTCCTTGGAGTCATCCTTAGAATCATCCTTCGTGTCATCGTTCTTCTTGTTTTCTTCCTCCTGCTTCTTGACGTCCTCGTCCGCCTTCTTGCAGGCATCCTGATACGCTTCCATCAGTGCATTGGAGGAACAGGTTGCACCGGTAACCGTGTCCACACCCTCCGTTGTCTGTGCGCTGAGAATCTTCGATGCAATGCTCTTATAGGCTCTCTTACAATATGCCAAATTCGTCTTATCCGAATCCGAAGTCGTTGGCTCGGAAATCGCAGTGGCCTTACCGTCCTTAAACGTGACGTCAACCGACAGCGTATACTCTCGGAATTCATTTTCATCATCCGGATGAACCGTTGCCGTACCGGTATAGGTGCCGTTGCGCTGCGGGTTCGGCGTCGGATCCGGATCTGGAGTCGGGTCTGGATCCGGCGTCGGCTCTGGATTCGGATCAGCTTTCTTCTCCGCCTGCGTTAACGCATCATTGACCGCCTCAATAATTCCATTGGAGCTGAAGGTTGCGCCCGTGACAACATCAACCGAGGTAGACTGCTTCTTCAAAATGGAATTCAGCACACCCTTTGCCGATTCCAAGAACGACGGAGTCTCATCCTTCGCGCTGGTAACTTTCAATGCGGTAATCTGATTGCTCTTGATGGTGACACGCACCTTAATATCACCGCCCCAACCGCTGCCGGTGCCGGTAAACTTGCCATCGTTATAATCGCCGCTCAGCTTCTTGTTGGACGGAACATTGGTATTATTTTTGTTGCTGTTCGACTTTTTCTCCGATGCAGTGCCACTGCCGCCAGATGCTTTGTTCAGTGCATCAATGACGGCATTCTTAATTCCAGTCGAGGAATAGGTCGCACCGGATACCGTATCAACATTCGGGCTTTGTGCGCTGATCATCTTATCAATAATTCCCTTTGCGTTGGACAGATACGGTTCGTCCTGATTGGCAGCCGACACAACGGAAATCGCGGCAATCTTTGCATCCTTGATGACAACCTCAACCTTGATCGTACCGCCGGCAAAACCCGTTCCCGAACCGGTATACGTACCATCC
>CAVBHI010000032.1:0-4073 GCA_963595115.1 bacterium | reverse complement strand
GGATTCCATTTTGCAAACCGCCGGACGCTGCAACCGAGAAGGGAAGCATTCTCCGGAGAAAAGCCCTGTGTTTTACTTTGCTTTATCCGATTCTTCCGTTCCCCAAATGATTCACGCGAACGTCAGCGCTCTTCGCGCTACCATTCGTCGTTACAATCAGATTGACACGCCCGACGCGATTCATTTCTATTTTCAAGAGCTTTATGGGATTCAAAATCAACTGGACAAGAAGGGCATCTTAGACGCCTTTCAGCGCGGAATTGACGGCTGTTTATTCCCCTTTGCTCAGGTGGCGGAGCTGTTTCAGCTCATCGAATCACCAACGCGCACGGTATATCTGCCCATCGGCGACGGCGCCGCCCTTTGCGAGCGCCTGCGGCTCGGCTTTGTCAGCCGTTCTCTTCTGCGCCAGCTCGGTATTTACAGCGTCGCCTGCTACAAGCAGCAATTTGATGCGCTGAATGCCGCCGGAGCGCTCGAGATTCTCCCCAGCGGGGACGCGATTTTAGCCGATCCGGATACCTATTATTCTCCTAAAACCGGACTTTCCATGGATGTTGAAACCGGAATAGGCATTTTTCAATAATGGAAAAGCGGTAAAGCACATGCCGCTCTACCGCTTTTCCCGAATCCTTAACAGATTTCATAAATATTTCTACCCACATCTTTCGATGACATCCCGATTATACAAGCATTCAATAATTTTTTCAAGAATCTTCTTGACAAGACTATCGCTTCGTATTATATTATGTTTATAAAGCTTTTAACAAATTTCTTAAATGAAATTAAAAGGAGTCTTTTCTATGCTTGTTCTCTTTCAAACTCTATATATACAATCAACAAGGAGGTGACATTGTTGTCCTTAAAAATTGAAGTCTGGGGACGCTATGCCTGCTTTTCCCGCCCGGAGATGAAAACTGAGCGAGTTAGCTATGACGTTATGACACCGTCCGCCGCACGCGGAATTGTCGAGGCCATTTATTGGCATCCCGGTCTGCGGTATCATATCGACAAAATCTATTTGCTCAGTCCTATCCAATTCACCAACATTCGGCGCAATGAGGTAAAGTCTACATTATTGTCCTCTTCGGTGCTCTCTGCGGTAAAGAGCGGCATTCCACCCGCACTTTACACTGCTGCCAACATTCAACAGCGTGCCGCATTGATTCTGCAAGACGTCCACTACGTCATTGAGTGTCATTTTACCTTGACGGACAAGACCGCTCCCGGAGACAACGCCGGCAAGTTTCAGGATATTCTGCGCCGCCGGTTGCGAAAGGGGCAGTGCTATCACACGCCATACTTCGGCTGTCGAGAGTTTCCTGCCAATTTCCGCGAATGGCCCAGTGATACTGTGCCAACCGTTTCCGTCACGCAGGATCTCGGTTTTATGCTCTATGACATGGACTACTCCGACCCGCAGAATATCCAAGCGCAGTTTTTCCGTGCCAAGCTGGAAAACGGTGTACTGGACTGCCGCGATGTGGAGGTATTCACATGATTTTACAAGCGCTAACTGCTTATTATGAGCAGCTTCTCCGTCAGGGGCAGATTTCTGCCCCTGGCTGGGACAACAAATTCAAGGTCAGCTTCTGGCTCAAGCTCGATGAAAACGGTACGTTGATTGATTTGGTTGACTGCCGTCGGATGGTACCCAAAGGAAAGAAAGAGGTTCTATCCCCACAAGAAATTTCCGTTCCGGCTCATGTAAAACGTACTGCTGGTATCGCTGCAAATTTTTTGTGTGACAACACGTCCTATCTGCTGGGTGCCGATGAAAAGGGCAAACCACAGCGCGCCGTTGCGTGCTTTCAGGCGTGCGCCGAACTGCATCACAAGATTTTGGACAAGGTCGATTGTCCTGCTGCCAAAGCGATCCTCGCCTACTTTGACACTTGGAAGCCGGAGCAAGCCTCTGTCCATCCCCTCCTGGCGGATTCATGGAAAGAGCTTACTGGCAATGCAAACCTGATTTTCTGTATCGAAACCGCCGATGGAAGTCAGCTCGCCACCACCGATCCTTTGATTCAAGACGCGTGGCAGCGTTACTATAACGCCGACGATCCCAATGCCGACACTGCGCAGTGTTTGATTACCGGAAAGCAAGCGCCGATTGCGCTGGTTCATCCGTCAATCAAAGGCGTTCTCGGTGCGCAAAGCTCCGGCGCAGCGCTGGTCTCTTTCAACGCTCCTGCCTTTTGTTCCTATGGACACGAACAGGGCGCAAATGCTCCCGTCAGCGAGTATGCCTCATTTGCTTATTCTACCGCCCTCAACACCCTGTTATCCGATCGAAACCATTGCAAAGTGATCGGCGATACCACCGTAATCTGTTGGGCAGAAAATGCATCTCCCGCCCTTGCTTCTCTGGGTATGTCAGCAATGTTTGGTGCGCCCGAGAATTCCGGTATTCACGACGAAGATTTGAGTAAAGCACTCGGTCTGCTCGCCGCCGGCAAGCCCTGTACTTGGCTTGAGGAACAACTTTCCCCAGAACAGCATTTCTATTTTCTTGGCCTTTCTCCCAACGCCGCCCGCGTATCCGTTCGCTTTTTCCTGCGTGATACGCTGCAAGACTTTGCAAGGCACATGCAGCAGCATTTCGATAATCTGGAAATCGTTCGCCCCGCATATGACAAACGCGAACTGCTTTCGATTTGGGCGCTCGCCATGGAAACGGTAAACCGCAAGGAGAGAAATCCATCGCCATCGCCTCAATTGGTGGGCGATCTCCTTCGTTCTATTTTAACCGGCGGAATGTATCCCGCGACATTGCTCCATGGCGTCACGCTTCGTATCCGCGCCGAGCGCGAGATTACTCGCGGACGCGCCGCAATTTTGAAAGCCTATTATCTGCGGAATGCTTCTCCGCTTTCCCAACACAAGGAGGTATTAACCGTGAAATTAAACGAAGAAAGCAAGTATTGTCCTTACGTTCTCGGCCGCTTGTTTGCCGTATTGGAAGCGGTGCAGGATGCCGCAAATCCTAATCTGAATACCACCATTAAGGATCGTTACTTCAGCTCTGCCTGTGCCACCCCTGCTGTCGTTTTCCCGACATTGGTTAAGCTTGCGCAGAAGCACTTGCAGAAGTTAGAAAAGGGCAGCCGTACCTTTTATAATCAGCAAATCACTGCTCTTATGTCCAAACTCGACGAGACCTTCCCCACCCGTATGACGCTTCCGGAGCAAGGATCGTTTGAGCTCGGCTACTATCATCAGACACAGAAACGATATGCGAAGAAAAGCGAGGAGGAATAAATCATGTCTGAAGCAATCAAGAACCGTTATGACTTTGTCGTCCTATTTGATGTAGAGAACGGAAATCCAAATGGAGATCCCGATGCCGGAAATATGCCGCGCATCGATCCGGAAACCGGTCATGGTCTCGTTACCGACGTCTGCTTAAAGCGCAAAATCCGCAACTATGTCGAGATGCGCATGGAGGATACATCGGGATACCGCATTTACATCAAGGATGGTGTCCCGCTCAATCGAAGCGATGCCGAAGCCATTGAGCATTTCGGTATTAACAGCGACTTGAAAGCTGCCAAAAAGGCAGATCCGGAGATCGACCGCAAGCTGCGCGATTTTATGTGCCAAGAGTTCTTTGACATTCGCACGTTCGGCGCGGTCATGACAACCTTTGTCAAGGGCGCGCTCAATTGCGGTCAGGTTCGCGGACCGGTTCAGCTGAGCTTTGCCCGCTCGGTTGATCCCATCGTTCCGCAGGAAGTCACCATCACGCGTGTGGCGATCACCACCGAAGCCGATGCCGAAAAGAAGGGCACGGAAATGGGCCGTAAGCACATTGTTCCGTATGCCCTTTACCGTGCCGAAGGCTATATCTCCGCCAACTTAGCCCGCAAGACAACCGGTTTTTCCGAGGACGATTTGCAGCTTTTATGGCAGGCAATTTTGAATATGTTTGAAGACGACCACAGCGCCGCCCGCGGCAAAATGGCCGTCCGTGAGCTGATTGTTTTCCAGCATGATTCGGAGTTTGGCAATGCTCCTTCCTACAAGCTGTTTGACTTGGTTTCTGTTCAGCGCAAGGAGGACGTTGCTTTTCC
>CAVBHI010000031.1:0-5832 GCA_963595115.1 bacterium | reverse complement strand
CAAGATCTCTGAAATTGCTGCATCAGACCGAGGAACACCAACGCCAGGCAGCCAATCCAACGAATACTATTTTCTGACAGGTTTTGAAACAGGTAGCTGCTTCCGGCGGCGGACAGAATAATAAAACCACTGCTGACACATGCCATAACCGCACAGGACAGTGGCTGAATACGGATGCCGGATGTACCACATACAACAGCAGCGAACATCACGTCCGCCGTGACAGCGAGAATAATCAACAAATCCATGAACAATTCCTCCCGACCCAAAAACCGCCTTCCGCAACAGCAGTATATGTGCTGTGCGAAAAGCGGTTCCTTTCATAGTTATCGGGAAGAGGCGCGAGTCAGAATACCTTCCAGTACGCAGCCGAGTAAGGAGGAAGCTCAGAGCCGCCGCCAAAGTCATGCAGCTTATTGGTCAGCAAATTGATCGCACGACCAGCCTGCGCATCAAAATGCGCAATAAACGATTCCGAATCCGCGTTGATAGCAACCATAACGCGTTCGCCTTCAAATTCACGTTCAAAAATAACTTGCTTGTTGGTCAATAGACGAGTGGTAAAGCCGCCGTAGCATAGCGCTTTGGACTCCTTTTTTGCCTTTGCCAGCTTGGAAATCCACTCAGTGAGCTGATTGGATACTGGTTTGTCAAAGCAAGGTCGCAGAACATCGTCGCTGTCCGGACGCTTGATGCCTTCCGCGCCCCATTCACTGCCGTAGTAAATGCATGGAATGCCCGGCATGCCGATCATCAGTGCGTAAATCAGAGGCAAATGCTTGGGATTGGTCAGGATGGATGCGATGCGGGTGACATCGTGGTTATCGACAAAGGACAGCAGATGCTTGCCTTTGTACATTGTCCAGTACTCCGGTCCAAATTGGCGCAGGAGAGAATGGGTAATTTCAAACATATTCATTGAGTTGAAGGACGAATACAAACCCTTATAACAATCATAATTGGTGCAGGAATGCAGCACGCCATCCTCCAAAAACGGAGAACAGTCACTGCTCATAACCTCGCCGACAAGGAAAAAGTCCGGCTTCCGCTCATCGCAATAAGAGCGCAGACGGCGGAGAAAGCCGTTACTCAGGCAATATGCGACATCAAGCCGAAGACCGTCAATATCAAATTCTTCCACCCATTTCCGAATGCTGTCAAACAGATAGTGAACGACATCTTCGTTGTTGAGGTTGAGCTTTACCAACTCATAATGTCCCTCCCAGCCCTCATACCAGAAGCCGTCGTTGAAGGCAGAGTTGCCGTCAAACTGAATATAAAACCAGTCTTTATAGGCAGATGCCTGCTTTTTCTCTTGTACGTCGCGGAATGCCCAGAAGCCTCGTCCGACATGGTTAAAAACGCCGTCCAGGACGATACGAATCCCTTTGTCGTGCAGCGTGCGGCACATATCGGCAAACTCCTCGTTCGTGCCGAGACGGCAGTCAATCTTTTGAAAATCCCGCGTATCGTAGCCGTGACTGTCGGATTCAAACACCGGAGAAAAATAAACGGCATTGCATCCAACGGATACAATATGATCTGCCCAATCTGTCACCTTGGCGATGCGGTTTACTGGAATCCCGTCATTTGGGCGGGGTGCGCCGCAAAAGCCAATCGGGTAAATTTGATAAAATATACTTTCATAGGCCCACATTTGTGTGATTCCTCCTTACGGTTGCTTGGTGATTACCACCAAATATAGTGTAGCATATCTCGTGTATTTTTCACAAGAGAAATGTTTTGGGACAAGTCGTTCTTGGATTTGTGGGTTTGTCACCTTCCCCCGTGGCATTTACACAGATGTTTTTTGTTCGGACAGCATCCTTCCTTGCCAATTCTCTGCAAATACGATATAATAAGTTGATTTAAGCTGTCTTATAAGAAAAGAAAGAGAGGCTTCTATGAGCAAAGTTTCCATTATGGGTGTCAATTTTGACGCCGTTTCCAAGCCGGAAGCAGTTGCAATGGCAATGCAGCATATTCGGAAACAAAACAAAGGATATATTGTGACTCCGAACTCGGAGATTGTATATATGGCGCGGCAAGACCCGCTGCTGAAGGAATTGCTCAACGGAGCATGTATTTCGCTGCCGGATGGTGTCGGCATCCTGCACGCCGCAAAAATTCAGGGCAAGCCCATTCAGGAAAAGGTGGCAGGTGTCGAATTCGCCGTTGCGTTGATGGAAGAAATGGCAAAGGAAAAACGTAGTTTGTATTTGTTGGGAGCGAAACCCGGTGTTGCCAAAAAAGCGGCGGAAAATCTATGGACACGCTATCCGGGCTTGCGCATTGCCGGCTGTCACGACGGTTACTTTCAGGATGAACAGGAAGTGGTCGAGGCGGTCAATGCAGCAGGGTCGGTGGATTTGCTGTTGGTCTGTCTCGGCGCACCCAAACAGGAGTACTTTATTCAACGCCACTTTAATGAAATCAACGCAACACTATTTTGCGGTCTGGGCGGTTCTTTGGACATTTATGCCGGTGTCGCCCAGCGTGCGCCGGAATTTTACGTCAAACACGGTCTGGAGTGGCTTTACCGTTTAAAGAAAGAACCATGGCGATATAAACGCATGGCAAAGCTGCCGCTGTTTCTGATGTGTGCGGCGAAGGACAAACTGACAGGGAGTAATTTGGAATGAATGTAAAATTGATTGCCTACACGCCGATGCCGGAGAAAATCATTTCGGCAGCGGCGAAAAATTGCTACTCCGCCTCCTCTGTGGATACGCTGCTGGATGGATTGACGGAGGAAAAAACCGAGTCGTTTTTGACGATGCTGACAGAAATCGGACATGCCAGCCCGATTGAGCACGCATCGTTTACTTTCGCGATGGAGGGCGTTTCCCGTTCGCTTCTCGCGCAGATCACGCGCCATCGTATGGCGTCGTTCAGCGTACAGTCACAGCGTTATGTTCGGGAAAAGGCGTTTGAATACGTCATCCCGCACGAGATCGAAGACGATCCTAATGCGGCAAAGCTGTTTCGCAAGGCGATGGCGGAGGATCAGCAAACCTACGAGGATCTGACTGCTATTCTGCTGGAAAAGCACCAAAAGACCTTCCTTGCGGAGGGATGTTCCGAGAATGAAGCAATACGAAAAGCAGAAAAAAAAGCGATTGAGGATGCACGTTATGTGCTTCCAAACGCTTGTGCAACCAAAATCGTCATGACAGCAAATGCACGTTCCCTTCACAACTTCTTTCAGCTGCGCTGCTGCAATCGTGCACAATGGGAGATACGTGAGCTTGCAGAGGAAATGTATCGGTTGGTTTATGCGGTTGCACCGACGCTGTTTCGCAACGCGGGTCCGTCCTGTACTTGCGGTTCGTGTACAGAGGGCAAAATGACCTGTGGACAGATGGCAGAAATGAGAGAGAAGTATCGCGCGATTCGAAAGGAACAGGTATGAATGGAAAGCTGATTGTGCTGGAGGGCACAGATGCGTCGGGGAAATCGACGCAGTTTGAACGACTATGCCATTGGTTGGAGCAGCGCGGTATCGCATATAAAAAGCTGAGGTTTCCGCGCTATCAAGAAGAATCCTCTGCACTGATTCGGATGTATTTAAATGGTGAGTTCGGCGAACATCCGGAGGATGTATCCGCCTATGCGGCATCTACGTTTTTTGCCGTGGATCGTTATGCATCGTACCGAAAGGAATGGAAGGATTATTACGAAGCAGGCGGACTGGTGCTGGCGGATCGCTATACCACGTCGAATGCCATTCATCAGGCATCAAAGCTGCCGCCGGAAGAGCAGAATGACTATTTAGACTGGTTATTTGATTTTGAATATCGTATTATGGGCATTCCGGCGCCGGATAAGGTATTCTTTCTCGATATGCCGACGGATGCAGTGCAGGAGCTTTTGCTGCATCGTCAGGGAAAGCAGATTGACATTCATGAAAATGATATTCCGTATCTGTGCCGGTGTTATGCTACGGCATCGTTGCTGGCAGATCGTTTCGGCTGGCATCGCATTCGCTGCACAGAAAACCGTAGCATCCGCTCTATTGAGGACATCGCATCGGAATTGATTCAGCAGGTTTCTTCGCTGTTGGATGCGAACGTTTTGTAGATTGGAGAGATTGTTATGATTCGTTTTGCGGAAGAGCATGACCGTTCCGCGATCGTTGCCCTGTGGAATCGTTGTTTTCGCGACGATCCGGCATTTTCGGAGTGGTTTTTTGCTAGCCGCTATCGAACTGATCAGACGCTACTGCTGCTGGAAGAGGATACGCTGTGTGCGATGGTGCAAATGCTGCCATATTCGTACTATAATGGCAAATCGCTTTCGGAAGTGACGTATATCTATGGCGCGTGTACCGCGCCAGAGCAGCGGTGTAAAGGCTATATGGCGCAGCTCCTGCAAGAGTCGTTCCGGATTGATGTGGAGCGCGGGCGCACTGCCTCCGTACTCATACCGGCAGAACCATGGCTATTTGATTTTTATCGAAAATATGGCTATGAGACGGCATTTGCGGTGACAGACCAGCTGATTTCCTTCGATGGAAAGCTTCGCATGGACGGGAAGATTTGCCCGCTGACGAAAAAGGACAGCCGCCTGATGCAGGGATTATACGAACAGCTTCTCGCAACGATACCGCATTTGCGGCGCAGTGAGCAGGATTGGAGCGATCAGCTGCGTATGTTCCACGAGCTTGGCGGAATGGTTTTGGGATGGTTTTCCGATAACGGAGATCTGCAAGGCTATGCCTTCATCTGGAAAACACCGGAAGAGCTGTGGGCGCAGGAACTGATGAGCGTACAGAGTGAGGAAATGGCGCAGAGAATTCTGCGTTATTGCGGTGAACTCGAAATCCGCATTACGACATCAGGGGAGCAGCGGCGATTGGGCTGCCTACGTCCGCATACGAAGGACGAGGTTTGGCCCGGTTACTTCAATCTGCTGTTTAATTGAGAGAAAAGGAGACAGATATGGTATATCTCTTTTTGGTTGATGGATATGAAGATACGGAAATGATTGCGCCGTTCGATATGCTGTGTCGGGCGGATATTCCGGTGACGCGCGTTGGTGTAACCGGAAAAACAGTTGTCAGCAAGCTGGGTATCGCAATGTCGGCAGACATTACGGCGGATGAACTGGATTTGTCCGATTGCGAGATGATTTTTTTGCCGGGCGGACCGGGAACAAAGCATTATTTTCATCAACCAGTCATTGATAAAGCAATTGCCTATTGCTTGGAACATGATTGCTATATGGCGGCAATTTGCGCAGCGCCATCGGTGTTGTCCGCCAAGGGTGTCCTGCAAGACAAAAAAGCAGTCTGCCATTTCAGCGTGAATGATAAGATGGACTGTGCACAACTGCTGACAAATCCGTACTGTGTGGACGGCAAGGTAATCACCGGACGCGGTGCAGCAGCATCTGTGGATTTTGGACTAGCGCTTGTCGCCGCGCTGCGCGGCGAGGAAGCGGCGCAGAAGGTGAAGCATGCAATCTGTTATCCGGACTAAGCAAATGCTTCGCGCACAGCTGCTGGAGCAACGACGGCAGACCTGCCCGCAGGACAAGCGGCGGATTGACGATGCCATTACCCAGCGAGTGTTGCAATCGGAATGGTTTGTGCAGGCACAGACGCTTTTTGTCTATTACTCAACGGAGGAAGAGATCGCGACACACATCCTGATTCAAGCGGGATTGGATGCCGGAAAAACCGTATGCTTGCCGAAGTGTCTGCCGGAGCATCGGATGGAGGCGCGGCAGATTGCATCGCTGGAAGATTTGACCGAGCAGACATTCGGTATTCCGGAGCCTGGAGCGCATTGCGCGGTAATTCCGCGGGAACAGATTGATCTGTGCTTAGTT
>CAVBHI010000030.1:0-4239 GCA_963595115.1 bacterium | reverse complement strand
GCTCACTACGCCGCAAACGATAAATCAAAACCGCTGCCACCAGCAAAACTGCCGCCGCCAGCAAATAGCCGACCGTGGCACGCAGCATTCCGGTTTCTGCATACAGCCGATGCTCACCAATTGCCTTTGCAGTGTCCAAAAAGCCGTCATCATTGAGTAGATTGGCGGCATAAGTAACCGGCAAACGTTCGGTTCTATTCCAAAAGAAATACAACGGACTCAAGAACGTCATATTCCAATCGCTCTGGGCAAACAGATGCGCCGGATAAAACCAGGAGAGCACCTGCATCGCGCACTGCCACACCAGATAACAGCAGGACTGTAAAAACGCATTGATCGTCAGCCCTGCAACCGTACTGCCGGTCAGCACACAAGCCAACACAGAAATCGCATAGATGATACAAAATGCACTCATCTCCAGCAACGCTTTTTGCAAAAGCAGCGGAGCGCACAGCAGTCCGGTCTTTCCTGCCGCCGCACACACGGCGCACAGCGCAGCAAAGGCAACAAGATACGCCGGAAGAACCGCCAGCACACCTACCATCATCCGAGAGGTCAGCAGGGATACCCTTCCTATGGGAAGCGCATGATAAAAATCCGTCTGCTTTCGATCATGTAAGTAGTGCAGTACCACAGTAGCCGATACTACTGCCAGTACGCCGAGCACAACAAAGGACGTGCGATTAAAATAGAACGCACGTGTCAACAATTCACGGTCATAATACACACTGTTCATTCCGCCGTCAGTCCAACCATCTTGCACATATCGCATCGAATACGCAAACGATCCCGGCAGAGCGAGCAGCAACACAATCACAGACAGCAGACAGAGCGGATACTGACGGCGCAGCTCTCCGACAACCAGCGTGCCTAAATTACACGTCGATTTCACTTGGGTCATAGCCGTTCTCCTCCATTTCTGTCAAAAAGATTTCTTCCAGTGTCAAGGGAATCCGCTCATAATAGACCGGCTCTGCTCTGCGCATCCGCGCATCTACCTCACGGCTTCCTCCGCGAACAACCACTAAATTCAGCTGTCCCCTCGACTCATGTTTAATAATATTAAATCCATTCAACAGCTGTTCGGCTTCCGGCATCTCCTCGGAACCAACATACTGAATCTTTTGAATCTGCTCCTTCACATCGTCCAAACAGCGCGAAAACAGCAGCCTGCCCTGATGGAGCACGCCGATGCGGTCGCAAAAATTTTCTAATTCCTGCATATTATGCGATGTAATAACCACTGTCATCTCGCGCTCCGCGACATCCCCTATCAGTACGGATTTAATCGCTTGTCGTGCCGAAGGATCCAACCCATCAAACGCCTCGTCGCAAAACAGATACTCTACGCCAGCGGATACACCGGCAATCAATGCCGCCTGCCGCCGCATTCCCTTGGAAAACGAACGCAAACGCGTCGTTTCATTCAGATGAAACTGTTCCATCAACTGATGCCAGCGTTCCTCCTGAAACATCGGATACAGCTTTTGATAAAAACGCATCATATCCTGCGGTGTCGCGCCGAGAAAATGATACTGCTCATCTGATACCGTAAAGCATCTCCGCTTTACCTCCGGCTGTCCATACGCTATCCGCTCATCAATGGTTATCTCTCCGCGGTCTGGACGCAAAATGCCGGAAAACATACGCAGCAGCGTCGATTTCCCCGCTCCATTAGAACCGATCAACCCATAAATAGAACCGGTCGGTACATCCAGGCTCACACGCTCCAGCGCAACTGTTTTGCCAAATTTCTTCCGAACCTTGTTTGCCTCAATCACTTTCGATTCACCTCCATCAGGGAACGAAGTAACCTTTGCAGTTCCTCTTCCGTTGCCCCAATCTCTCTGACCTGCTGGAGCAAATCTTCCATTTTATTCTGGATCTCCCGCAGCATCCGTCCGCGTACCGCCGTATCGTCAGCGACAAAATTTCCCCTTCCGCGAACAGAATAAATCACACCTCGATTGAGCAGTTCACTATACGCTTTCTGGATCGTATTTGGATTCACAGATAAATCCACCGCCATTTGCCTTACACTCGGCAGCTGTTCATCCGTACACAATACGCCCCGTGCAATCAGGGATTCAACGCCTTCCACAACCTGTTCATAAACCGGTCGCGGATCACGTCTGTCTAATTGCAGCATTGCGCTATCCCCTTTCTGCTCAAATTTCAACTGTATTGCATCAGCTAATACAGCAAGTGTACCTTGTTTTTCCCCATGTGTCAAGAAAACGTGTCGTAAAAATCCATTTTCCCGTTGTCAACCGTACAAAACATGCTATACTGGATTCAGTATCTTGAAAGGACGGTTTTTCAATGGTTCAGATTGGCAACGAATGGGACACACTTTTACAGGACGAATTCAAAAAGGACTATTATCTTCAGCTGCGTGATTTTCTCAAGACGGAATACAAATCCGCTCCGGTCTACCCGCCGATGGGCGACATCTTCAACGCGCTCAAATACACCTCTTATTCTGCGGTAAAAATCGTCATTCTCGGGCAAGATCCCTATCACGGGATCGGACAGGCGCACGGCATGAGCTTTTCTGTCCGTCCCGGCGTTCCCATGCCGCCTTCCCTTCAGAATATCTTCCGCGAGCTGCACGATGACATTGGCATTTTTCCGCCGCAGTCCGGATACCTTGTTCCATGGGCACGGGAGGGCGTACTGCTGATGAACACCGTTCTAACTGTTCGCGACGGGCAACCCAATTCCCACAAGGGCAAGGGGTGGGAAATTCTCACCGACCGCATCATTTCCCTTCTCAGTGAGCGAGAACAGCCCATTGTCTTTTTGCTGTGGGGTTCCAATGCCCGCAAAAAGAAGGATCTGATTACCGCACCACAGCATCTGATTTTGGAATGCGCACATCCTTCGCCGCTGTCCGCGCACCGCGGCTTCTTCGGCTGTGCTCATTTTTCACAGGCCAACACGTTTTTGTATGATCACGGTATTGCCCCCGTGGACTGGAATGTTGTCAATACCAAACCGGAAAACATCGGATGAACAGAGTACATAAATCGGCGCGTACCCATTCTTGCGGTACGCGCCGTTCCTTTGCACTCTGTTACCCCTGCTTCTGCCGATTCTTCCGAAACTTTGCCGGTGTAATACCGAATTCCTTCTTGAACGCCGCGATATATTTGCTTGGATTTTCATATCCAACATCCATGGAAATCTCCGTGATGCTTTTATCGCCCTCCAGCAGCAAGCCACAGCTGGCTTGAAGCCGATATTTTTTCAGAAAGGCATAGATGGAATCGCCATAAACCGCCTTGAAGCATTTTTTCATTGCAGTTTCCGAAATCTGATACCGTTCCGCCAACTCACGCAGCGTCGGATGCTGCGCCGGATGCACACAGAGATCACGCTTAATACAATAGATTTTTTCTACCAGCGTCCGTTGAAAATAGATATGCTTCCCTTGATAAACCTCCGGGTCAATGCGGGATAAGTACAGCAGCAGCTCCAACACCTTGAGCCGTAGGTAGCTCATGCGGATTTTTCCCTGCACAATGTACAGCTCGGAAAACACATGCACGATCCCTTCATCCCCATGCAAAATCAAGCCGTCCGCCCATTGGCGGAAGGATTCATAGATTTCATCCAAATCCACTGCAAAAATGCCCTCAAACTGCTTGAGACTTTCCTTTGCTTCGTCCAACGAAAACGTAATCGTAATACCATGATAATGTCCTGTCGGGAATCCGTAGCTCTCCGCATGCGTTTCATTGGCAGAGAGCTGCCAGTCATTTTCTCCCAGATAACACAGGCGACCGTCTCCCCGCTCCCACTCAATTCGACCCTCGCGACAGTGATCAATACTGATGGTCTTTGTGCTATAGGAAAATCCCGTCGCACTTTGGTTCGTATGAAAATCGTTATACATGACGGTAATTCCAGGAAACACGGTATACACCGTCATAGCTCCAACATCTGCCCCTTCCGGCATACTGAGAACCATGCAGTCCTCGGACACGGATGTTGCTTGTTCAAAATTACTGAGTGTAATGGCTTCAATCATAGCGTGTGCTCCAAAAATTAGAGATGGATAATTTTTTAACTATTATAGCAAACCAATCCCCCTTTCGGCAAGAGGGATTGGTGAATTCTGTGCATTTTTGCACATCCGTTAAAAAAAATCTACACCTCTTCCTTTTCCAACGCCACGAAAATTGTAGGTTATACAATCATAGTTTACAGTTAGGGAAAGAAAAAAGGACATCTTTA
>CAVBHI010000029.1:0-4918 GCA_963595115.1 bacterium | reverse complement strand
CATTTTGACTACGCGCAGGAGGTCGTTTATGACCTGATGAGCGGTAGCGTTACCTTCGCCTGGGACGGCAGGGAGGAACGCGTAGCACGCCGCGATGTATTCCACGAGGGCGCGATTTTGCTGCATGTGCCGCAGAACACCGATGTGACGATTACGGCGGCAAGTGATGCGGAAATTGCGGTTTCCCGCACGGAAAACAAACGCAGCTTTGCTCCCCGCCTTCTGCGTCCGGAGGACTGTCTGTGCGCCAACGAGGAGCGCGGCGCAGGGCAGATGAACGAGTGCTCGACCCGTCTGGTGCGTACCTTCTTTGACCGCTCGAACTGTCCGGAGACGAATTTCTTCATCGGCGAGGTCGTGCACTTCCCCGGCAAGTGGTCGTCCTATCCGCCACACCAGCATGTAGAGCCGGAGCTGTACTATTATAAGTTCCTGCCGGAAAACGGCTACGGTCTGGCAGAGTACGGAGACGATGCATTTAAGGTAAAGAATAACGATTTGACCGGCATGCCGGAAAACGTGACCCATTCGCAGGCGGCAGCGCCGGGCTATGCGGAATATTATCTGTGGTGCATTCGCCTGCAGGATGATACGAACATTGTAACCACGGTTGTGCCGGAGTACGAGTGGGTTACGAAGGCAGACGCCAAGTATTTCCCGGATATTTGATGAGGGGGAGAACCGTATGAAAGCATTTCGTATTGTTCCGTCTATCGCGGAATACGCGGATTTTGGCGCACTGGCTGCCGAGCGAAAGCTCGGCGCGCGCGACCTGATCCTGACGAATGAATATATCTATAACCCGACGATTGCCGCGCTGAATTTGGGCTGCCATACCTGCTTTCAGGAAAAATTCGGCGGCGGTGAGCCGACGGATGTAATGGTGGATGCCATTTTGGATGACCTGCGCGGCAAGGACTACGATCGCATTGTTGCGGTTGGCGGCGGCACGGTCATCGACATTGCCAAGGTTCTGACGGTGGCGCGCCGTGAGGATCGCGTGGATGATCTGTATGACCGCATGGCAGCGCTGGAAAAGGAGCACGAGCTGATTATCGTGCCGACGACCTGCGGTACGGGCAGTGAGGTCACGAATATTTCCATCATCAACCGCACCACGCGGGGCGTGAAGGTCGGGCTGGTATCACCGGCGATGTTCGCCGATGAGGCGGCGCTCGTTCCGGCGATGCTGATGAGTCTGCCGTATCCGGTGTTCGCCACCTCGTCCATCGACGCGATGGTACACGCGGTGGAGAGCTACCTGTCGCCAAATGCGTGCGCGATTTCGGAGATGTTCTCGCGTGAGGCGCTACATCTGATTTTAAGCGGCTGGAAGGACGCGAACGCTTCCGGCAGCAGGGACGGTTGGAAAAAGCATGCGCTGGCATTCCTGCGTGCGTCCAACTATGCGGGGCTGGCGTTTGGCCACGCGGGCTGTGCGGCGGTGCATGCTCTGGCATATCCGCTGGGCGGCGTGCATCATATTCCGCATGGACAGGCGAATCAACTGATGTTTGCCGATGTCATGCGCAAGTATCAGGAAAAGAAGCCGATTGGCAAGCTCAACCAGCTGGAGGAGCTGCTGGGCGAGGAGCTGGAGGTCGAGCCGGTATTTGCGCTGGAGACGCTGTATCAATTGATGGATGCGGTGATGGAAAAGCAGCCGCTTCGGGAGCACGGCGTGACGCGTGAGGAACTGCCAACCTTTGCGGCGAATGTGATAGAAACGCAGCAGCGGCTGCTTGGCAACAACTATGTCGCGTTGAGCGAGGAAGATCTGCTGTCCATCTACCGCGCAGCGTACTGAGCGGAGGAATGCGAGATGAATTGGAGAGCATATTATACGGAGCACACAATGACGCCGGAGCAGGCGGTTCGTGTGATTCATGACGGAGACCGCGTGGTATTTGGACATGCGGTGGGCGAACCGATTGTTTTTCAGCGGACGATGGCGCGTTTGGCAGAGGAATTTCATGACGTTGAGGTCGCGCACATGGTCTACCTCGGCACGGGCGAATATTTGCAGCCCGGCATGGAAACGCACTATCGACACAATGCGCTGTTTGTCGGCGGGCCGGCGCGCCGCCCGATTGCGGAGCACCGTGCGGATTATACGCCGGTTTTCTTTTCCGACGTGCCGCGTATGTTCCGCGACGGCACGCTACCGGTGGATGTCTTTGCGTTTACCTGTTCTCCGCCGGACGAGCGCGGTTATGTGTCGCTGGGTCTTTCGTGCGACTACAGTGCGCAGGCGGTGAAATCCGCCAAGACGGTGATCGCCGAGGTCAACCCGAATATGCCGCGCACCTATGGCGAGAGCTTTGTGCATGTGTCGGAAATTGACGGCTTTCTGTGCTCGTGGGAGCCGCTGCCGGAGACGCAGCCGCCAAAGATCGGCGAAGAGGATCGCGCGATTGGCAAGTATATTGCGGAGCTGGTGCGTGACGGAGACTGCTTGCAGCTGGGTATCGGCGCAGTGCCGGATGCGGTTTGTTCTTTCCTCGGCGAAAAGCGGGATCTTGGACTGCACACCGAGATGATTTCCGATGGTGTGCTCCCGCTGCTGGAAAAGGGTATTATCAACGGCAAGCGCAAGCAGCGCGACATTGGCAAGGTGAGCGTTACCTTCCTGATGGGTACACGCCGCCTGTATGATTTTGTGGACAACAACCCGATCATCAATATGCTTCCGGTTGATGTCTGCAACAATCCGGCGATCATCGCGGAAAATGACAACGTGGTCTCCATCAATTCCTGTGTGGAAGTGGACTTGCAGGGACAGGTCTGTGCGGAGGCAATCGGACTGCGGCAGATTTCCGGCATCGGCGGACAGATGGACTTTGTGCGCGGCGCCAATCTCTCCAAGGGTGGACGGTCGATCATTGCGCTGCACTCCACGACCAAAGACCTGTCGGCATCCAAAATTGTCACGACGATTACGACGGGCGGACCGGTGACAACCAGCCGCTGTGACGTGAATTATATCGTCACGGAATATGGTGTGGCACAGCTACGCGGACAGACGCTGCGTGAGCGGGCAAAGCGGCTGATTGCCATTGCGCATCCGAAGTTCCGGCAGGAGCTGGCGGCGGAGTACGAAGCGCGCTTTGGCGAAGCGCTGTCGCTGTAACAGAAGAAAATGCGCCGGTGTGTCCAACGAACCTTTTGCAGACATACACCTTCATTCTCCAAAACAAACATGAGGATACTGCCGGCGTGTTTTTATATAAAGTAGGAAACGTGGAAAAAGAGCGTTTTTTCCGCAGAGCATAGGATTTTCCTTACGGTATCAAAGGAGGAACGCATGGAGAAACAACAAGCAAAGCAGCTGCGCGTGTTTGCGGCGGAGATTCGACTGGAAACGCTGAAGGTCATCGCTTCGCGCGGCTTCGGACATGTGGGCGGCTCAATGTCAATGGCAGATGCCATGGCAGTGCTGTACGGCGAAGTAATGCGCATTGACCCGCAGAACCCGCAGTGGGAGGATCGAGACTGGTTCGTTCTGTCCAAGGGACATGGCGGACCGGTAATGTATGCGACGCTGGGACTCAAGGGCTATTATCCGATGGAGCAGGCGTACACGCTGAACCAGCCGAACACGAATTTCCCGTCCCATACCGACCGCAGCAAGACGGTGGGGGTTGATTTGACGACTGGATCGCTCGGTCAGGGCATGAGCGAAGCCATCGGCGCGGCGCTGGGCAATCGAGTGCAGGGACGCGGAAGCCGCGTTTATGTTGCCGTTGGCGATGGTGAGTGTGATGAGGGTCAGGTTTGGGAGGGCGCGCAGTTTGCCGCGCATTACAAGCTGGATAACCTCGTGTGTCTGGTGGACAACAACGGTCGTCAGCTCGATGGTGCGGTTGCCGACGTCATGAGCCACGGCAAGGGAATCGGCGCAAAGTTCGACGCCTTTGGGTGGAATGTCATTGATGTGGCAGACGGCAACGATGTCGAGCAGATTTATTCTGCGCTGAAGGCGGCGGAAGCGTGCAAGGGAAAGCCGAGCTGCCTGATTTTGAACACGGTCAAGGGCAAGGGCGCGACGTTTGCCGAGCCGAGCGGTGCACATTCGTCACAGCCGACGCAGGAACAGTGGGATGAGGCGATTGCCGCATCCGAAGCGGCGTTGAATGCCGTGAAAAACGAAGCGTAAGGGGGCGAAACGATGAGCGTTACATTGATTGGAAATCACGAAAAGGACAGCCGCGCCAATCGCGACGGCTATGTGGAAGCTATGCTGGAAATGATGGCGGAAAACCCGAAGCTGGTGCACATTGATTGTGATCTGATGGGGTGCATCAACACCGGCAAGCTGCAAAAGGCGTTTCCGGCGCAGACGTTTAACGCGGGTATCGCGGAGCAAAACGCGATGGGAGTTGCCGCAGGCATGGCGGCAACCGGCTTGACGGTATTTGCCCACTCGTTTGGCTGCTTTGCCTCCCGCCGCGCATTTGATCAGGCATTTTTGTCGGCGGGCTATTCCGGACTGCCGGTGCACGTAATCGGTTCTGATCCGGGCGTGACGGCGGCGTTTAACGGCGCAACACATATGCCGTTTGAGGATTGCGCACTGTATATGACCATGCCGAACGCGGTCGTCATTGACTCCTGCGATTTTGCACAGACCAAGTCGCTGACCAAGCAGCTGGCAGCGAGCGGCAGCCCGTCTTATCTGCGCCTGATTCGCAAGGGCTTTACGACGGTTTATGCCGACGGGTCGGAGTTTACGATTGGAAAGGGTGTCACACTGCGCGACGGCACAGACGTGACGGTCATTGCGTCGGGCATTCTGGTGGACGAGGCGCTGAAGGCGGCGGAGATGCTCGAAGCACAGGGCGTGAATGCACGCATCGTTGATATGCATACATGGAAGCCGCTGGACGAAGAGCTGGTGCTCAAGGCGGCAGAGGAGACC